>JAZFUH010000283.1:0-3243 GCA_036447125.1 Acidimicrobiia bacterium
CCAGTACGCCGCCTCGATGAACACATCGGTTGTGTCCTTGTGCACTTCGGTCGATGCACCACCCATCACGCCGGCGATCGCCACAGGATTCTCACCGTCTGTCACAACAATGTCGGTGCTGATCAGTCTTCGCGCCCGATCATCGAGAGTGACGATCTTCTCACCTTCGGTGGCCCTGCGTACCGTGATCGTGTCTCCCAATCTGTCCACATCGAACGCGTGCGTGGGGTGTCCGAACTCGATCATCGCATAATTCGATGCATCGACGACATTGGAGATGGGTCGAACACCGGCCTGGACGAGCCGCCATCGCAACCAATGCGGGGAGACCCCGACGGTGATTCCACGCACTTGACGACCGGCGAATCGCGGGCATCCCTCCGGGTCATGCACGGCCACCGAAACCGTGGTCGGTTCCCCGGATTCCTCTACGGCGATGTGATGATCCCCGAGACGTACGTCATACAGCGCGGCCAGGTCACGCGCAAGGCCGTACACAGACAAGCAGTCCGGACGATTCGGCGTGACGCCGACATCGAAGTAGACGTCGGGCAGGCCCAGGACTTCCGCAAAGGGCTTCCCGATCATGTTTGCGGCACCGGGATAGTCGATATTGAGCACCATGATGCCATCCGCTTCGTCGCCAACGCCGAGTTCAATCTCTGAGCAGATCATGCCGTTTGACACGACACCGCGGATCTCGCGCCGCGTGATCTCAAAATCCCCGGAGAGCACTGCACCGGGAGCTGCAACCGGCACGATCACCCCGGCTTCGAAGTTCCATGCCCCACAGATGATGTCAAGAACCTCCTCGCCAACGTTGACTTTGGTGAGCCTGATCTTGTCAGCGTTCGGGTGCGGGGAGACCTCGAGCACTTCACCCACAACGACACCGCTGAACGAGGGCTCGATCACATGCCATTCCTCGATCTCATGCCCGAGCCTCTCGAATGACTCAACGATCGCCCCAGGGTCACGAGATGGGATGTCAACAAATTCCTGGAGCCACGACAGCGTGAGTTTCACCTGTATTGCTCCAATGTCCGCACATCGGGATCGATCATCGTCCGCAGGTCTGTGATGCCGTGGCGGACCATCGCCATTCGCTCTGCTCCCATGCCGAAGGCGAAACCTGACAGCGCATCCGGGTCGTATCCGACGTGCTCGAAAACCGCAGGGTTTACCATTCCGCACCCGAGCAGCTCGATCCATCTGCCCTGTGTGTAGGCGTGCATCTCTGCCGAGGGCTCAGTGAATGGGAAGTAGTGCGGAATGAACTTGACTTTCGTATCTGCACCGAAGAATTGTCGGGCGAACTCACCAAGAGTGCCCTTCAGATCGGCGAAAGTGATGTTGACGTCCACGGCAAGACCCTCGATCTGGTGGAAGACGGGAAGGTGAGTGGCGTCGATCGCGTCTGCGCGGAAGACCTTTCCGGGCACAACGATGTACACCGGTGGCTCATGGGCCTCCATGTGTCTCGCCTGCATGGGCGAGGTGTGCGTGCGAAGGAGGATCTCGTCATCGGCATCGCCGTATTCGAGGTACAACGTATCGCTCTCATGGCGCGAAGGATGTGTCTCAGGGATGTTGAGCGCCGTGAAGTTGTAGAAGTCCGTCTCGGCTTCTGGCCCTTGGACCATCTGGTAGCCGAGGGCGACGAAGATGTCGACGATCTCGTCGATGGTCTGTTGGATGATGTGGTGTGTGCCCCTGGCCGGCACGCGACCGGGGAGGGTCACATCCACCGTGTCGGCGGCGAGTTTCGCGTTCACCTCTGCGATCTCGAGAGCGCTTCGTCTCGTCGCGATGAGAGTTGCAAGCTCAATGGCGACATCGTTGATCGCTTTGCCGGTCGCGCCCCTTTCGTCCGAATCCTCGACGCCGCCGAGCCCTCGCCTTGCCTGTGCAATCGGTGATCTTCGGCCTACGGTCTCTGCCTCAACTTCGTCAAGTTCGGCGATCGTGACGGCAGATTCGATACGACCGGGCGCATCTTCTTTGAGTTTCTCAAGTGGGTCCATGCGATGTGGCAGGTTAGCGGTCATGGTCGAGGCTGTAGCTCCTGGTGTCGGGGAGAACCCGGGGAATCAAGAAACCCGGGGCCGTTATTCCCGGGTTCTGCTCTCTCTTGCGCTGCGGACGCGTCGGATGTCCCGGGCTATCTGCCCTTGAAGAACCCGTCCGTAAATCGCCGTGAGTGCATGGTTGCACCGTAACAGACTCTTCCCTGATATGAATGCACGCTCGGGGCCGTATGAACCATTGTCTTGAGTCGCATACCCTATTGCAGGTTGAAATCTGGCAGCAAATATTGAGGGGGTCATTACAGCGCCGAGTTCAAGATCGCGGCAGGCACAGAAATGTACTACGTAATACCTTCCGAAGCTTCACCCGACCCACCACCGATCTCTTCGTCACACCCCGCCAGAATCCGAAGAGCCCGATAGTGACCGCGTTGGAAGTGGTGTGACGAGAACTAGCACAGCGCCAAGACCGTCGAAGCAGCCACACCGTGCAGCGACTTCTCGCCGCACGATCGCGCCCGAGGCGTTCTTCAGCCTACAGAGCGACATCGGCTCTGATCTGTCCGGCGGTCACCTGTATCGGGTCAGGACGTACATGAGGATTGACGCAGCTACCGCAGCGTTGAGGCTCTCGGCTTCGCCCGGCATCGACAGCGTCACCGTCCTGTCCGCCTTCGCGGTGTCCTCCTCGGAGAGCCCATGAGCTTCCGATCCGATGAGCAGGGCGATCCGTCGATCTCCGCGAACAGGATCTCCACCACCGGCGACGACGGTTGCGACGAGTTCGAGACCCATGTCGTGGGCATCAGCCATCGGATCGTTTGAAGACGAGATGTACATGCCGAAGTGACTGCCGACGCCAGCCCTCACAACCTTGGGGCTCCATGGGTCCGCTGTGCTCCCCGAGATGCACACATCCCACCCGAATGCCGCCGCTGAGCGAATCATAGTGCCGACGTTGCCCGGGTCAGCGATGTCATCGAGGATCAGGGTGTCACGGCCTCGGATAGCGACTCCGTCAGGAATCCGGATGACCGCCACGGGTGATTGTGGATGCTCGGCGTCACCGGCCGAAAGGAGAACTTCGGTTGTGACGAGCGAGGGAGTCCATCCGCGTGATTCGCAGAGATCCATCGTCGCCTCGTCTGACCTGGTCGCGATAATCGCCTCAGGCACGACTCCGGCAGCGACCATTTCGGCGAATACCGCGGGACCC
>JAZFUH010000284.1:0-2899 GCA_036447125.1 Acidimicrobiia bacterium
AGATCGACGGTGTGGAAATGCCGCTGTTCCCCGGTGTATTCGGGATCTTCGGTCACGGCAATGTAGTCTCCCTTGCCGAGGCACTCGCATCTGTCCAGGATGAGCTGCCAACATGGCGTGGTCACAACGAGCAGTCCATGGCGCTTGCAGCAATCGCGTTCGCCAAGGCAAAGCGTCGAAGACAGATCATGATCGCCACATCGTCTGTGGGGCCGGGCTCGACCAACATGGTGACGGCTGCCGCAGTTGCCCACGCCAACCGGCTACCGCTCCTGCTGATAAGCGGCGATACCTTCCAACACCGCATCGTGGACCCCGTCCTGCAGCAGATCGAGGATTTCGGCAGTCCATCGACGACGGTGAGTGACACCTTCCGGTCCGTCACACGTTTCTGGGACCGTGTCACTCGCCCGGAGCAGATCATCCAGACCCTCCCCCAGGCGCTCGCCATCATGCTCGACCCCGCGGAATGTGGCCCGGCATATATCGGTCTGCCCCAGGACATCGCTGCCGAGGCGTACGACTACCCTGTGCACTTCTTCGATGCGACGCTCCACCACATTCGCCGTCCCGGTCCCGATGCTCGTGAGATCACCACAGCCGCGGCCGTGCTCAGCGCAGCCAAGAAACCGCTGCTCATCACAGGAGGTGGAGTTCATTACTCCGGTGCGGTGGAAGCGCTCACGGCCTTTGCCGTCGCCAGAGGCATACCGGTCGTCGAAACCGTGGCAGGCAGAGCCACGCTTGTCCACGATCATCCGAACTACATCGGTCCGCTCGGAGTCACCGGCAGCACCTCGGCCAATGCCGTTGCCGGAGATGCAGACGTGGTTGTGGCTGTGGGAACCCGCCTCCAGGACTTCACCACTGGATCGTGGTCTGTCTTCCGGAACCCACGGATGCAACTGGTTTCGATCAACATCGGGCGTTTCGACGCGACCAAACACCATGCGGTGTCGGTCATCGGCGACGCTCTGATCTCGCTCGAGGCGCTGGACCAGGCTCTTGGAGACTACCGCGCGCCCACCGAGTGGTTGAGCTTTGCCACCCAGGCACGACGTGAATGGCATGAGTACCTCGACGACTACGTCGGTCAGGATTTCGATGTACCGACATATGCGCAAGTCATCAGGGCGGTCAACGATCTGGCCGATGACAACGACTATCAGGTTGCCGCCGCCGGTGGGCTCCCCGGCGAGATCAACATGGGCTGGCAGACAAGGTCTGTCGGGTCCATCGACATCGAATACGGATACTCATGCATGGGGTACGAGATTCCGGGTGCATGGGGTGCAAAGATGGCGCTGCCGGACCGCGAGGTCATCTCGTGGGTTGGTGACGGTTCGTATCTCATGATGAACTCTGACATCTATTCAACCGTCGCGACCGGGAACAAGGTGATTTTCATCGTGTGCGACAACGGTGGCTTTGCGGTCATCAATCGACTTCAGATGAACACGGGCGGGGAGGAGTTCAACAATCTGCTTGAGCACACCAGAAGGGTCAGCGACGCACGGGTCGATTTCGTCAAGCACGCGGAGTCGATGGGTGCAATCGCGGAGAAGGTCACGAACATCGAAGAGTTTCGCGCGGCGTTCCGAAGGGCAAAAGCAGCGGACCGAAGTTATGTGATCGTGATCAACACCCATCCGTATGAATGGACAGAGGGTGGCTCGTGGTGGGAGGTAGGCGTTCCCGAGGTGTCCGATCGCGATCAGGTCCTCATCGCGCGAGCCGAGTGGGACGCAGAGCGCAAGAACCAGCGCGTCGGGATCTGGGGCACACCATGATCCGTGAACCGGAGGAGATCCAACACCAGGACGATTCAGCGGTCTTCACATGAAACACCCAACGATCCTCGACGTCGCCAAGGAGGCCGGCGTATCGAAGTCATTGGTCTCGCTGGTCATGAGGGACTCGGAGAAAGTCAGTCCGTCGAGCAGAAAGGCAGTTCTCGCCGCGGCAAAGAAGCTCGGCTATCGCCCCAACGCTGCAGCACGCACGATGGTGAGACAGCGTTCCTTTGTGGTCGGCATCTTGGTTTCGGATCTCCACAATCCGTTCTTCGCCGACCTGATCGACGGCATAGACACGGCGGCAACAAACGCTGGATACCGCTCGATCCTGACCACGGGCAACCGAGTCGCTGAGCGCGAAGAGCTTGCAGTCTCGACGCTGCTCGAGATGCGTGTTGATGGCCTCATTCTCGTTTCACCCGTATTTTCCCGGGATTTTGCGGTCGAGGCATCAAGATCAGTGCCTACGGTCGTCGTCGGCAAGGCAACGAGAGCGGCGACGGTGGACAGTGTCACCAACGACGACCGCCATGGGGCCGGGATGGTCGTCGATCACCTCGTTGAACTCGGGCACCGCCGAATCGCACACATCGATGGCGGTGATGGGGCTGGTTCCCAACCAAGACGAACCGGCTACGAGCGTTCGATGCAGCGTCACGGGTTGGAAGGCGAGACCCGATCGGTAAAGGGTGGATTCACAGAAGAGGGAGGAAGAAGAGGGATGCGGACCCTCCTCGCCGAAGGTCCCACACCAACGGCAGTCTTCGTCGCCAACGACCTCGCCGCAATCGGTGTCCTCGAGGTGCTCGACAAGGAGGGACTGAGTGTGCCCGGCGGGATCTCGGTGGTGGGCTATGACAACACTGCAATGGCTGCCAGTCACCGTCTTGGCTTGACGACCGTCAATCAGCCAAGGCACGAGATGGGGCACATGGCAGCGAGCCTCATCCTGACAAGAATCGACGAGAATCGCACCAAACCGAGGCACGTTGTCCTCTTGCCGAAACTGGTTGTCCGCGAGTCGACCAGTCCACCCTCCCCCTAATGGAGCCGACCATGAACACATCGACCACTGGATCGACGAACGAGAGCATGTCCATTCC
>JAZFUH010000285.1:0-3769 GCA_036447125.1 Acidimicrobiia bacterium
ATCGTGCACCTCCATCGAGACAAGTCTCGTCGACAGTGATGCAACGACCACCTGAACTCGCAGGCAATATGTCCGGTCGAGGACTCTGCTGCTTGATCTGCATTTGGTCCGCGAAACAACACGAAGCAGGGCGATTCGATGCGAGACAGTGCAAGGTGAAAACCGTTGGTATACAAGGGCTATCGACCGATTTGCCGAGTATGCCTGAAGCGCCGTATCGGTCTGAAACACCGGGGGTCGGCAGACCAACTCTGCCCCTGACCACAAGCCAGAAACCCTTGCTACAGCAGGGGTTTCAGCGTTCGCAATGATCCCGCCACAGACGCAGGGCGACATCGTGGCCCATGGGGTGGCAGCTTGTGTTCCACTAGCGGCAGTGTTGGACGGAATCTGCAGTGGGCATCCCGAGCTTGTATGAGGTTCCCGATGTCTCGGTCATTTGAGCGACGACAGATAGGACTCCATCAGGTTCGTCAATCCCGAATCATCCATGAATCGAACGATGTGTACATCGTTCGTGTATGCATCCTTGACCGCAGCCCAGTCAAGTTCGAGTTTGTCAGCCGGGCGTTGGACTGCGTAATCCTCAATCGCTGCCAAGCCTCTCAGGCCTTCAGTGTTCAACGACACCTCCCCGTCGATTCCCATCAATCGTGGGATCGGACGATGTCTTCCGTTGGGGCACGGCATGTTGGGACCGCTGCATCAACGCTACACACGGGGATCCGTGTGTCAATGGAAGTCCAATCATCGTCGAACTCGCACTCAACGACGACCTAATTCGAATCAGCGGGCGGGGTATCTTGTGGTTCCTTGTGTATCGACTCTGCGATGATCGAGTGGATATGACGCTTGGCTAGTTCCTTCCCCAATTTCAGACGCATGAACGCGTTCGTTGTGTGGCGGGTCACCTCGCCGTCGAGGTAGTAGGTGTCCTGCACATATTGAACTGCATCAGCGTACGACTCGACTGCAGCCTCATCGAGATGGAAACGGTCATAGTTCACGACCGCTTTCACACGACCACCAAGTGGTCCCAGAAGAGCATCGACCACCTCGAGAATCTCAGATACGTCATCGGGAGTCCTGACGTGGAGACCCGAAAAGTCGATGAATACCGTATTTCGAGACCGGTCATATGTGAGTCGGTCGCCCACATTCAGCTCCAGCATCTGGCTCCGGAGACCCATTCGGCCCGATACGAAGATCGACGGGTCCATTAGCCGTGGACCGTCGACGGTGGCGGTGAACGGTAAGAGGTTCAGGATGTCACGATCGAGATCGACACCGGGGGCAACCTCGGTGAGAACGAGCCCATCCGGACCAAGTTCGAAAACGCAGCGCTCCGTGATGTATGTGATGTCTTGACCCCTGGCAATGGCCAAGTTCGCACCGAATGTAATCTGACCGACACTGGCGATGAACTTGCCGAAGCGACCCTCGGTAATGATCTCAAGTTCTCCACCCGAGATCGAGACGTCTAATCCGCCGCTTGAAAAGGTTGTCATGAATACCACGTTGCGGGTTCGTTGGGTCAGATTGATTGCTCCACCACAACCCGCCAACCGATTCCCGAATCTGCTCACGTTCACGTTTCCGTTGGCATCGCACTCGGCCAATCCGAGAAAGACGGTGTCCAAGCCACCCCCGTCGATGAAGTCGAACGCCGAAGCGTGATCCAGCAGAGCTTCGCGGTTGACGGCTGCACCGAAGTCGAATCCGCTCAGTGGCACACCTCCAATCACTCCCGTGTCGATCATGAACGTGACAAGGTCTTGAATGTCTTCCTCTCCGGCAATTCGTCCAACGAGTTCAGGGAGACCGAGTCCAACATTGACGACATCATCGGCGCTCAGTTCCATCGCAGCGCGCCTCGCAATAACGGTACGCGCGTCAAGCGACAGAGGCTCGAGAGACTGGATGGGTATTCGCAGTTCACCTGACATTGCTGGGTTGTACGCGGTGTCCCAGGACTGTGAGTGCTGCTCGGGATCTGCAACCACAACTGCATCAACGAGAATCCCCGGCACGCGCACATCTCGAGAGTCGAGCGACCCCGGTTCGGCTACGCGTTCGACCTGACAGATCACGTAGCCGCCGCTGGCTCTCGCAGCCATTGCAAGGTGGAGGATCTCGAGCGACACCGCCTCCTTCTCAGTCGTGATATTGCCAAGAGGATCGGCGGTCGTACCACGAATGATCGCCACATCAACCGGAAAGCCCTTGTAGAACAGCCAGTCTTCGCTACCGCGGTGGGTGAGTTCGACGATATCTTCAGTGGCCAACTTGTTGACCTTCCCACCGTCGATGCGCGGATCGACGAACGTTTCGATTCCGACTGTCGACATAATGCCTGGACTTCCCGAAGCAATGTTGCGAAAGAGATGCACGAGGACACCCTCGGGCAGGTTGTAGGCCTCGATCTTGTCATCGATCGCGAGACGCTCGATCTTCGGGACGAGTCCATAGTGACCCCCGATCGTGCGACGCAGCAGGCCTTCGTGCCCGAGGTGATTGAGCCCTCGCTCGGCACCGTCTCCTTGACCGCCGGCCCAGACCAATGTGAGATCCGTTGGCGAGTTCTGAGTGAGGTAGCGGTGTTCGATCGCAGCAAGTACAGCTTCGGCAACTCCATGACCTCCCCACCCGGACGAAGCAACAACATCCCCGTCCCGAATCACGGAGACTGCGTCAGTCGCGGAGACAATCTTGCTGATCGACATGGGTTGGGACCTCCGATCGTTACCCGAACATACACCAAACCACCCGGACCCTCCATTTCTTCCTGCCGATTGCTTCTGGCGTCCCAATGCGCTGCATTTGGCGCGTTTGGACGCCAGAGTGCCGAAGACTTCCCGGAATTCCCACGAGGGCCGTAGGCTTGATAGGGCCATGGAACCCCTGCACGAAGACGAGCCCTATCTCGACCCAAGCGTTCCCGGCTTCGTTGAAGACGGTGAACGCTTCGACAGGCCTGTGCGCAGGCGGATCCTCACGAAGGGTGTCCGCAGCGTGGCCGCAGTGATGGTGTCCGCCATGCTATTTGCGGCGGGAACACCCCTCAGCTGGGTATCGGTGCTCACGGCGATCCTGATGCTCATGATCTGGATCAGCATCGGAAACCAGGACCACGACGACACGATCTGACCCTCGCCGTCGCCCTGCTCCGATGGCTTGGTCAAGCTTTCAGGACGCAACATGAAACGAGCCTACGCCCGTCGAGGCGTCACTCCTCGGTGAATCGCTTGCGGAGCACAACAGGCACCGCGACCAGAACGACAAAGACGACCAGGGCGATTCCGTTGATCGTCCAGGTGTAGCTCGATCGTCCGGACTCGACCAGGCCGACGACGTCGAGGAACTCGGTGAAGACGATTGCGGCAACCACAGCGATCGAGATCGAGGCAAGAGCCCACGCAATCGCGAGCCCGATCAGTTTTGGCGTTGACATCATGGGTGACGATACCGAGGTGTGACATGCGACAGCCAACACGGATCAGACGGTATCCAATCGTGGCAACGCTGTATCCTTGGGAAGAAGCAGCAGATTGGATGCCTGTGACAATGGCACTCACCATCACCGACCGCCTCGACAACGTTCTCCCCGACATTGAGATTGCAGCCCTGGCACCGCTCATCGAGGAGATCGAAGAACTCAAGGTGCAGCGCAACGCGGTCGTTCTCGCACACAACTACATGACACCCGACATCTACCACGGTGTTGCCGATCTGGCCGGAGACTCCCTTGCCCTCGCGCATCTGGCCGCGG
>JAZFUH010000286.1:0-3169 GCA_036447125.1 Acidimicrobiia bacterium
CGGTGCTGTCGATCGAGCCATTCGGGCTCGAGGGTTCGGGCGGATCGACCCCGCTTCGGATCAAGTGCTGCGCCGACCCTGATGTGTATCTATTCGCGAAGCTCTACGCCCGTAGCCATCTGCGCGCTGACCGATGGTACAAGGTGGCCCGCACGATCTTGTACGGATCGCTCGAGGACGAAGTCCGCTTCGAATCAGTCAGGCGTCTGGTCGAGTACGAGGACTACATGCTGTTGAAGTTGCAAGATGCGGGACTTCCATCGCCCCGCACCATGGGCTTCATCGAGATCACACCCGAACGAGAGTATGCGATCGTCACGGAGTTTCTCGAGGACGCACAGGAGATGGGCGACGTGGACGTGGACGATGACATCATCGATGACGCCCTGAGCATTGTGAAGAAACTCTGGGATGCCGGTCTCGCTCACCGCGATATCAAGCCGGCCAACGTCATGGTGAGTGGAGGCAGGGTCATACTCATCGATCCAGCATTCGCGACGATCCGCCCCTCCCCCTGGCGCCAGGCAGTGGATCTCGCCAACATGATGATCATCCTCGCGCTCAGAAGCTCACCAGAACTTGTGTATCAGCGATCTCTTCGGTTCTTCTCGCCTGACGATGTTGCCGAAGCGTTCGCGACCATGAGAAGTGTGACGATTCCGTCTCAGAGCCGATCATCCCTCGCGCTCCTCAAGCGAACCCAAGGGATCGACATCATTGCGCGGTTCCGGGAGTTGGCGCCTGCGAGGGAACGGGTCAGCCTGCAGCGATGGTCGTTCCGGCGGCTGTGGCTGACGGTTGGCGTTGCATTCGCGATCATGGTGCTCATCAGCCTTGTCATCGACAACTTCCGGGCTGGCGTGATATGACCCGCAAGGTGCTCCTGGGATTGGCCATTGGAGTCCTGGCATCCGCGTGTGCGAATCCGATCGGAAGATCAGTTCCCGAATGTGACGCGGTAAGGACGTCGTTGGTGCTGGAGGTGCAATCTGTTCCGGGGTCCGCATACGTTTCTTGTATCAACGGGCTGAAGACCGGTTGGGATTATCGGCACCTGGAGGCAAGAAGCGGGCGCTCGGTATTCTGGCTGAACTCTGATCGGTTGGGCGACTCATTCGTCATGGTCGAGAGCGTCCTCTCGTGCGATGTCGGTGATGCGACTCGATCAGACTTCTATGACTCGCCGATAGAACACTTCAAGGACATTGTCTCCGAAACAACGGTCGATATTGTCCTGGTACCGGAAGGGGCGGATGAGGTGACCGGGGCCTACGCACTCGAAATCACGGCCGAGATCAACAGTGTCGAGATCAAGGGTCGCGCCACGGCAGTGTCAGTCTCGCTATCGGGTGATTCGACAGCAGCCCGGGTCAGCAGGGCAACGGCTTCTGGGGCACACGTCATCACGATGAGCGTTCGTGACGCTGAGGAGGGGACGCTCACCCTCATCTTGAGCGGTCAACAGCAGGAACTCGACGGCGACCTCGATCAGGCGATTGACGCAATCTCCGACGCTGAAACTCAGTCGAGCTACCGCGGCAAGTGGTACTTCGTGTTCGAGGGCGGATGTGTCGTGTATACATTCGACGCCGAAGGGCCCGGTGTGGGCACAATTGAGCGGGACATCGATCAGGCGCTCGGCCTTTACGACGCTGAGGCGCTGCGCCAGCTCGCCAGGGACGTCGGATACAACCTGCCATGACCGAACTTGTCGACCCACGGGACTCAAAGCCGAAGATGGCCGTGTGGAAACGGACTCTTCAAGCGGCGATCTCCCTAACGATTGTCGTTGGAATCTTCGTCGGGGTCATGCCTCTCATCGCCGACTATGGCGATGTGTTCGACACCATTCGTGCGATGACCGGTCTCGAGGGTGGCTCGCTTGTGCTCATCGGGCTATGGAACCTCGCCACATACTGGTTCGTGCTGACGGCAGCGCTACCAGGACTGCGTCTGCGGGAAGCTGCTGTTGTCAATCAGGCATCGACTGCGGTCTCGAACACGATGCCTGCAGGTGGCGTAATCGGTGTCGGGGTGTCGATCACCATGCTCACGTCCTGGGGCTTCAAAATCGGAGCCATAGGTCGGTCGGCAGTCGTGACCGGTATCTGGAACAACTTCGTGAAGCTGGGGATGCCCGTGCTTGCCTTGTCCCTTCTTGCTCTCGAAGGCGACATCACGCTTGCTCGATTGCTGGCCGCAGTGGTCGGTATCGCCGTGCTGGTTGGTGCCGTTGTGGTGTTTGCCATGTTGCTTCGTAGCGATCGGCTTGCAAGAACGGTTGGTGGCGGCATTGGCCGTATTATCGACTGGGCGCGTCGATTGCTTCGGAAAGAAGCAGTCGGAGGGTGGGAAGAACGCGCGTCGACGTTCCGAACCGAGACGATCGGGCTCTTGAGGCATCGGTGGATCTGGCTGACGGTCGCCACTCTCGTGAGTCACATCTCACTGTATCTGGTGCTTCTCGTCGCATTGCGCCATGTCGGTGTGTCCCAAGATGAGCTGAGTTGGATCGCCGTGCTGGCTGCCTTCGCATTCGTGCGGCTGATCTCTGCGCTTCCGTTGACGCCCGGCGGCGTTGGGGTTGTGGAGCTCGGGTATGCGGCAGTGATGACCATTGGGCTTGACGACTTGACAAGTGCCAAGGTCGTGGCGGCGATCCTCGTCTTCAGAGCGGTGACGTACCTGCTTCCTATTCCGCTTGGCCTCATCTCCTACGTGGTCTGGAGAGGGAACAAGAGCTGGAAGATGACTGAGGAAGAGCGAGCGTTGAAGACTGGCGATGCCTACGAGCTCGAGCGAGACCTATGAGCTGACATGATCGCCACGGGTCGCTCAAGGGGCACGAGCAGTAGCCAAGGATGGAGAAGTCACGGTCGATGGCAAGCACGGCGCTGCGTTAGGGTCTCGCGCTGGAGGATCCCATTAACGCTGACACACCAAGACCCGTCGCCGGGGGTCGGTTGCAGAGCCATCCCCTGTTGCTCGACCATCCTGTGGCGACACGGATTGCACTTGGTCTTTGGGCGTTCAGCGCGCTCCTTTTCCTTGCGATTGCATTTCCAGCCCTCAGGGAAGCCGTACAGGTCGTTGACGATGATGTGCATCGATGGGCCATTTCTGCCGAGTGGGGCCCTGCTGTCGTCACAGCGCAAATCCTTGACTTCAT
>JAZFUH010000287.1:0-7279 GCA_036447125.1 Acidimicrobiia bacterium
TCGATGCAACGCGCGGGAGAGATCGGTCCGGAGTTCCTGCGTGGTCAACTCGTGATGACCCCCGTGCCTCTCGATATCGGTTTTGCGTTTGCGCGGGAGTTCGACATGGACGCCATCAACCCCCAATACGCTCACCTGAGAGACGACACGACCAACTTGATCGCGGAGTTCAGTCGAGCGGGCCTCCGCACCGTCGTGTGGGACGCGAACACCGCCGAGGAAATCGCGTCGGTCGCTGTGGCCGGCGCAGATGTCATCATCACGGACGACCCCTCAATGGCGCGAGAAGTCGTTGGTCAGCTGTAGACGGTGGCGACAGCCTGGGCAGCCAACCCACCATCTGTGCCGATCCAACCGAGCCCATCGGTCGTTGTTGCCTTCACAGAAACCCGATCTACCTCAATACCCATCGCATCAGCCAGACGGCGAACCATCAGGTCTCGATGAGGCGCAACACGTACGCTCTGGACAATGATCGTGACGTCGATCGAACCGATCGAGTACCCCGCTTCGGTAACCGTTGCGGCACATGATCGCAGAAGGGAGAGGGAATCTGCACCTTGCCACTGGGGGTCTGAGCTCGGAAAGAACGTTCCAAGATCTCCTGCGGCCACCGCACCGAGAAGGGCGTCACACACGGCATGGACGGCCACATCACCGTCGGATGTGGCGACAACACCCACAAGATGGTCGATGACCACGCCGGCGAGAACAACGGGACCGTCCCCACCCAATCGGTGGGCGTCGTAGCCGATTCCTGTCCGTACGTCAGTCATGGAGACTTACTGCGGCGAGATAAGCGCGAGCGATCGCCAGATCCTCGGGGATCGTGATCTTGAAGTTCATCGGATCGCCCGTCACCGCAACAACCGTACCGTCGGCGCGCTCAACGAGTGCTGCGTCATCAGTCACATCGGTGAGGTCGGAAGCGTGGGCCGCCCTGAGAACCGGCACACGGAACGCCTGAGGTGTCTGAACAGCGACGAGGCCGCCACGATCAACCGTGGCGAGAACGCTCTCCTCGTGCACGCGTTTCAGCGTGTCGGTCACGGGGATAGCCGGAACCACTCCATCTACGTCACCCATCGAAGCTCTCGCAAGGACTCGTTCGATGAGCTCTGGGGTCACGAGGGGTCTGGCCGCGTCGTGGATAAGCACCCAGTCGGCATCGTCTGGTACGACGGCCAAACCTGCCGCAACCGAATCCCTCCGCCTCGAGCCGCCGGGGACCCCACCGGGAACATCGCCGACGACGACAACGTTCTTGATCCCTACAGCATGGAACGCATCGACCGAGCGGCGCCAGAGCTCGACACCGTCGAGTTCCTGCTTGTGTTTTTGGCCCCCGAACCGGGCCCCGGATCCACCAGCGACCACGATCGCCCAGGTGGTCATCTGATGGCGGCCTGCTCGGGCATCAGGAATCGTCTGGTATTTCGACTGTTGGGAGAGCGCGGTCGAGCTTCTCGATCGTCTTCTCCTCGGAGAGCCCGAGGCTGAATTGGAGCTCGGACACGATGATGAGCCTCGCCTTGGCAAGCATCCTCTTGAGCGCAGGTGAAATGCCCTTTATCTGCTGTGCATAGGTCAGATCCCTGACGACCTCAGCGACCTGAAAGATGTCGCCCGAATTGATCTTCTCAGTGAGGAGTTTGTACCACCGACTCCAGTTCGCACCGGCTTCCTGGGGGTCGTCCTTGAAAGTGGCGAATACCTGACGTGCCTTGTTCTTGGAAATGACAGGACGAACCCCTCGTTCGATCGCGCTCTCAACGGGAACACGGAGCGTGAGCTGATCGGTTGCGACCTGCAGCACGTAGTACTCCTGCTTCTCGCCGGCAAAGTCGATCTTCTCGCGCCTGACGATGGTCGCAGCGCCATGATGCGGATACACCACCTTGTCACGGACCTTGAACGGCGCCTTCGCCTTCTTCTTCGCGGGTGCCTTCTTTGCTATGGGCTCACTCGCTGCGGGCTTCTTCTTTGCAGAAGCCTTCTTTACAGAAGCCTTCTTTACAGAAGCCTTCTTCACAGAAGCCTTCCTTGCAGAAGCCTTCTTCACAGAAGCCTTCTTCACAGAAGCCTTCCTTGCAGGAGCCTTCTTTACAGGAGCCTTCTTTGCAGATGGCTTCCTCGTTTTCGTGTTCTTTGTGGCCACGGAACCTCGCGAGTTGTCGGAATCGGGAATTGTACTGGCCTTAGCGCCGTGGTGTTTCGTCAATCGATCGCGACCGGAATCGCGCCGGAACCGCTGACCGGATGCAGATACGCGAGAATCGTTCGCGCACGAGCCTTTCCCACACCGTCGACCTTTGCAAGATCATCCGCCGAGGCACCCATGAGCCTCTCGTAGGATGTGAACCGACGCAGAATCGAGTCCCTCACAGCGTCGGGAAGTCTGGGAACTCGAGCAATTGCCCTTGCGCCCCTCGGCTGTGCATGCTCCTCGAGCGCACCGAGACCCACCGTCTCAGCAACGGTATCGGGGTCATACAGGTCGTCCTCATCGAGGGCATCGAGCTTGCTGAACACCGATACACCCTTGCGCGGCTTGCGCCTCTGGTAGTCGGCGTTAACAAGCTCGGCTATCTCGTTCACACCACCCGTCAGATCCGAACTCTGAAGCGAGATCAGTGATGCGGCATCACCGAGCTCGGCTGAGACAGTGTCGAGGCCCTCGGCGAGTCGACGAATCACGCCTGCACGCTGAACGACGGCAACAACTTCGCGCATTGACACGACATCGTCTGCCTCGTATCGGTTCAAACGCACTACGGCATCGTTGAACTGCCCGCGCACTCTCTCGATCGCTTGCAATCGCTGGTTCGCCTCAGCGAGGAGGTCCGTCACAGTCTGCAGGGCGAACCGTGCGTCACCGGAGAACACAATGGCGACCAGGTGGCCCTCTTCTGAAACCGCAAGCACCGGCAGGCCTGTTTGGCGAGCAAGTCTTTCGGCTGTACGGAACCTGGTTCCCGTTTCGGCCGTCGCGATGCTCGGATCAGGGATGAAATGGACGTTCGCCCTTGTGATCGTGCCGAGCGCATCATCCACGACGATGCCCCCATCCATCTTTGCGAGTTCAGCGAGTCGCTGTGCCGTGTAGGGAACATTGACCAGATCGAAACCTCCGGTACAGATCTCATCGACCGCAGGGCCTGCGCCAAGAACAACAAGCGCACCGGTCCCCTGCCTCATGATCAGATCAACGGCATCACGGAGCCGCGTGCCCGGGGCAAAGCGCTTCAGAAGGTCTATCGGTGCAGCAACGTTCGGTGTCATCATCGAGCAGGCTAGTCGCTGTCACCTGCTTCGCCGCGCCGGTCGTCCAGCAACCCTGAAGCCGAGATCGCTTCCATCAGGCGTCCGATCCCCGCATCGGGTGAGATGATCGGTCCTGCGGCAATTCTCTCGACTTCGCTCTGTCTGATACCCGGACACGGCACCGGGCGAACATCGCCGGTGAGCCCCAATTCCCCCCACGCCGCTGTTCGATGGAGTGCCACCTTGAAGTAGGCAGATGTGATCGCCAGCGCAATCGGAAGATCGGCGGCGGGCTCGGAGACCTTGATACCGCCCATGACGCTCACATAGACCTCATGACGACGGAGCGGGATCGCCAGATGTCGCTCGAGCACACCAAGGATCTGATGGACACGAGCCGGAGGGAGCCCGTTGACGGCTCGGCGGGGTTGATGTGCCTCAGAGGGAACGACGAGTGCTTGGATCTCGATCACGAGTGGGCGTCTTCCCTCAAGTGTGGGGAACAGCACCGTCCCTGCAACGGACTCGTTCCGGTTCGCAACCATGAGACCACTCGGATCTGCAATCTCTGTGAGGCCTGTCTGGGTCATTTCGAAGACGCCCACCTCGTTCACAGACCCGTACCGATTCTTGATGCCCCGCAGGAACCGCAGACCCCGGTCGAGGTCTCCCTCGAGATAGAGAACGACGTCGACCATGTGCTCAAGCGTTCGCGGTCCGGCGATCGAACCGTCCTTCGTCACATGACCGACAAGTATCACCGGTATCCCTGATCGCTTTGCGAACTCGATGAGCCGCGCTGCGGATTCACGGACCTGGGATGTGCCGCCGGCGCTTCCGGACACCTCAACCGACGAGATCGTCTGGATCGAGTCGACAATGACGGCCGACGGCTTCAGATTGCCTGCCAATCCGATGATGTCGTCAACATCGTTCAGAGAAACAAGCAGGACACCGTCGGACCGCACACCGATCCTCCTTGATCGCATCTGCACCTGTCTGGTCGACTCCTCCGCCGTGGCCATGAGAACCGATCCGGAGGAACCGGCGATGCTGTCCGCCACTTGGAGGAGAAGAGTTGATTTGCCGATGCCGGGTTCACCGCCGACGAGGATCGCGGCGCCGTGAACAATTCCCCCACCGAGCACACGATCGAATTCACCCATGCCGATCGGGTACCGGTCACGCTCGTTCGTTCGTTCCGCCGTGGCACTGACGACTGCCGCTTCGAGAGAAGGACCTCGAGACGGCGGATCGGATTCGATCGCAAGGGCCTGTTGAACCCGGCATTGCGGACAGAAACCCATCCACTTACCGGACCGATAGCCACAGTGTCCACAGCAATAGGAGAGTTCCCTGGTTCCGGCGCTACCTTTCATGGAACTAAAAGTAGGCCGTCGGTGTGACAGATTACGACCGATGGACGAACATGATCACCGCGATCATGAGAACGATCACGAGAACCGCAAGGGCCACCACAGAGAACGGTGTCCAGGGCTCAGCGATCCGTATCGACGCGAAGAACATCATCCGTGGCAGAATACCCCGGATGCAGCCAGGAAATGAAATTCCACAGAGAGTGGAGATGAGGACCCGACATGCAGGGTGACGAACGCAACGACCAGTTCGATGACCTGTTCGAACCATTCGAACTCAGCGATTCGCCAAAGACGGAACAGGAAGCCGCATCGTCATCCCGTGATGTTGCAGAAGTGTTCGATCCTCAACCAGAACAGCCTCGATCCCAGAACTCCGGTGGGCAGCCCGTTCATGGAACCCATGTCTCAACGACCTCCGACCCGGAACACGTCATCGCCTGCCCATCGTGTGGCGCCCGCAACCCCGCGTACAACCACCACTGTGAGCGCTGCGGATCCCGCCTCAGCCAGGATCCGATGCCGATCGCTCCCGCTCCTGCAGGCCGTGGCACGGCCGGAGGGCGAGCACTCGGCGTTCTGGCCGCCGTCGTGCTTCTTGTTGCACTCGTCGCTCTCACGATGAATATCTTCAAGAGCGGGGAGGCAGAACAGGCAGGGCCGGACACCGAGCCGTCCTCGACGACAACGACCGTGCTCATTCCAACCGTGGAGCTCTTCGCAAGCTTGGCGACGGCGAGTTCACAGGTTGCAGCTTCCTTCGGCCCGGCAAACCTCATCGATGGCAACCCTGAGACACGGTGGAATGACGACAGTCAGCGAGGTGTCGGGGCATGGCTCAAATTTACGTTCGCCACACCCGTACAGATTCGTGAAATCGAGCTGCAGAATGTGACCGACAACGAGGGATTCCGCAGGAACTTCAAGATCCGGGGCTACACCATCACGGTGAACGACCTCAATGTCCCCATCAGCGGAAGGCTCGCCAACTCGTCCGAGCCCCAGACCGTCCAGATCGCCAGTGTCGAGACGATCGAGCTCACCATCGCGGTGACCACCACCTACCCTGCGGAGTCGGTCGGCGTGAATCCACCGTTCCAAGAACTTGCGCTCCAGGGTGTGCGCTTCTTCGGAATCGAGAAGTAGCCCCAACCCCCTTTTCGCGTGCCCAGGGTCCCTGACCGGAGTGAGTCCGGGTGACAGCCCGGAGAACGGACTTCACGGCACCGCGGTGGTAGTAGGTTCAACTCGTGAACCCCGAAGAGATCGACTCGACGCTCGCGGCCGCCGAATCCCAGATCGCCTCCGGACGAAACCCTGACCTCCGGGCAACAGGCTTCTGGCGGGCTGTCGGAGCCGTCAAGGCCGAGCCGTCCCTTGTTGGTCAATTCGCCGACCGTATCGGAGCTATCGACAGGGCTGCGTTCAGGGAATGGGCCCGCATCATGATCCCGGTCGGCCCAGGAACGGCGCTTGCCATCGTCGCTGTCTTCGCCGGCATCACCCTCATCGCTCTCTCCGCAACCGGTGATGATTGGGCGTGGGCTCTCTTCCTCGCCGGCACGGGCGTGCTGATCGGTGCGACACACGGCCTCGGGCACCTTGCTGTCGGGTACTTCGGGGGCATTCGGTTCTACGCCTGGTTCATCGGTAAGGGCCGGCCCCAGCCGGGCGTCAAGACGGCCTACGCAAGCTATCTGTCTGCAACCCCGGGATCCCGTGCCTGGATGCACGCTTCGGGAGCCATCGTCACAAAGGCGATCCCGTTCCTGCTCCTCCCCTGGGCAATCGCGATATCGACGGTCGCTGCATGGGTGCCGGTTACCCTCATCATCCTCGGCATCGTCCAGATCATCACGGACATAGCCTGGTCGACGAGGTCCTCGGACTGGGCGAAGTTCAAACGGGAGATGAAATACGTCTGAAGAGTCAGGCGAAGTCCGGAGAACGAAGGCCGCTCAGTGCGTTTCGCCCTTTCGATACGGGATTCCGTCGGCAGCAGGCATGCGGAGTCGCTGAGTCGCCATTGCGAGGACGAGCAATGTGATGACATACGGAGTAGCTGTGACGATCTGGTTCGCAACCACGTCAGAGGTCGCCCACCAAAGGAAGAAGCCTGCGGCGAAGGCGACCTGGATGGCAGCAGTGCTTCGCTTCTTCTTGTAGAACGTGTAGACAGCAAGGATTGCCATCCCGACAGCTACCAACAACAGGAGCGCGTGCACCGCACCCTCACGAAGACTGAGTGCCTGTGAGTAGCCGAACACAACGGAACCGGCGAGGATGCCGAACGGGTTGTAGTTGCCGAAAATCAGTGCTGCCAAACCAATAAACCCTCTTCCAGCCGTCGAGCCCTCTCGATAGATGCCTTGGGACACGACCACGAGGTATGTGCCTCCCAGCCCCGCCAAGGCGCCCGAGATCGTCACACCCCAGTACTTCATCCTCAGTACGGGGACGCCCAGGGACTCTGCAGCCCATGGATTCTCGCCGACGGATCGCAAACGGAGGCCCCATGTCGTCTTCCACAGAAGCCACCACGTGAATGGAACGAGTGCGAGAACGAGGAGCGTGAGATAATTCAAATTTGTCACAAAACCGCCAACGATGCCCGCGAAATCCGACACGAAGAACCAGCC
>JAZFUH010000288.1:0-3367 GCA_036447125.1 Acidimicrobiia bacterium
TCTGCGCTCGTCGTGCTGAATGTGGAGCCGGCTTCGAGTGGGTTCGAGGACTTCGGAGATGCGATCTGGTGGACCTTGGTGTCCTTCACGACTGTTGGATACGGTGATCTTGTTCCCGTGACGCCACTCGGACGATTTGCCGCGGTCATTATGATGATGACCGGACTCGCGGCGCTCGGTTCGGTTGCGGCCATCCTCGCGTCTTCATTCGGGGAGGAAGATCACGAGGCCCCCGATCCGGATACGTCAGATCTGGTTGGTGAGTTGCGGGACCTCAAGGAACAGGTTGCCGAATTGTCCCGGATCATGACGGACAGCACCGGCGTCTTCGATATCGGTCACAGGGAGGACTCCGAGTGAACGAGAACTTGCAGAAGTGGTTGCCATGGGTCGTGGCTGGCCTGTTGGCGTTGATTCTCGCGGTTGTTCTGGTCAGCGATTCTGGTGGCGAGGACGTCGCGATAGATGAAACCACGACCACGGACCTCGAAACCACCACAACGATCGCCGAGACCACCACGACGACCATCCCCGATACGACAACGACAGAGACACCGGAGACGACCACAACGACGCTTCCGCCAGAGACAACCACCACGGCCGCTCCGGGCACCGTTGAGCTGCACGACGAAGGTATATACGCCGGAGCGGCGTGGCTGCATTTCGGGTTTGGTGATGAGGACGCCATCGCTGCTGTGACGGCCATCCTTGGAGCACCATCGGAGGATTCGGGCTGGATCGAGGCTTTCTCGTCCCCGTACGGTGTCTGTCCCGCGCCTGTGGTTCGGGGGGTGCACTGGGATTCTCTAACGCTGCTCTTCACCCAAGCCGAAACCGATTTCTGGTCCGCCGGGGTGCCTCACTTCTATGCCTACAACTATTACGGTGACGCCGCAAACCTCGAAACGACCGAGGGGATCGCCATCGGTGACACTCTCGGTCAGCTCATTGCAGCCTATCCGGGACCGAAGCTTGAGATCCACGAGAACCCGTTCGATCCGTCTGCGGGTTTCTGGCTGTATGACCGGCAGACGTGGACCAGTATGTCTGGCTTTGCGACCGGCCAGGCGGACCCGGACACGATCGGCTCGATCAACGGCGGTAGGGGTTGCGGGGAGTGAAACAGATGCCGGTTCACGCGTAGCGCGCGATGATCTGGGTGGCTGCGTCGAGGATGTCGGACACCCTCAGCGTTGGTGCGTGGAGGGATGGGCTGTAGATCTGGCCCGGGCGTGAGACGAACACGCCATCACATCCGGCAGCCATCGCGCCCGCGACATCCCAGTCGTGTGCCGCGACCATTACGAGGTCCGACGTATCCACACCGAGGCTTTGAGCCGCGGCAACGTACACCGATGCGTGTGGCTTGAAGCGATGAACCATCTCAACGGACATGATCGTGTCGAAGCGGTCTGCGATTCCGGCGTTTCCGAGTTGATGTTTGGCCGTCTCGTGCGGGGAGTTGGTGAGCGCGGCAATGGTGAACCCCGCATTCACGAGAGTGTCGAGACCTTTGGTGACATCTGGATGCGCCGGAAGTGTCGTGAATACACCACCGATGTGGGAGATGTCCCCGTCTCGGATCGAGATTCCGCAGCGTTCTGCTGACGTTGCGAGTGCTGCTGCGGCGAGATCAGGGAAAGAGCGGTATCGATCCAGGACGGACGACACGAATGAGAGTCGCAGCAACTCGGAGAACCACATCGATGCATCTGGTCGGTTCCCGAATCGCTCGGAGAACCAGTCCCGAACCGGTTCGAGATCGAGAAGGGTCTCGTTGACGTCGAACACGATGATGCGCTGCATCGGCTGACGGTACAGGATTCTTCTGCCCGTGTCCTCCTGGCGTATGATTGGTGTAACGCTCAAAGGGGAGGCGAGACGAGCCTGGAGGGATCATGAAACGGACGGCAACGATTCTCGTCGCAGCAGCACTTGTGGTCACGGCCTGTCAGTCAGCATCCGAGCAGCTCTCTGAGCAGCTTGCCGAGCAGGTTGAGGGTGTGACTGACGTCGACATCGACATCGATACGGGTCAGATCAAGATCGAGACAGACGACGGTTCGATGACTATCGGTGGGGGAGAACTCCCGGATGGATTCGCCGTGCCCCTTCCCGATGGATACAAGGTGACGAGTGTCTTCACCACCGATGACGGATCTGTCGTGGGTGTCTCCTATCCGCAGGACAGATATGACGAGCTCGTCGCACACTTCGATGAATGGACGAGTAGCCAGCCCGAAGACTGGGATACGGCCACTATGACGCTCGACCAGGGGACGGTCGGCACGATGCGCTCGTCGTCCTATTACACCAGTGACATGTCGATCCAGGTGACCGACTGCTTCGATGTCGGCGCCGAAACCGGCGTGCTCAACGCGGCGTGCGTGAACATCCTGAATGGATAACAGAGTCAGACTCCAGATGCGTTCTGGTAGCGAAGCGTTCTGGCTTCTGGAACTGTCATTATGCCGTGGCTGTACCTAAGCTGCTGTCAGCAGTCCGGGTTCGGGCTGTGATTTCTTGTGAACAAATGACGTCGTTGATATCGACGGACTGCCAACCCCCTCAGGCCCAGCCTGGGTTTCACTTGGCCTCCGAAGGTGTAGACGTCAATCACTCGGGACTCCCGTTGGATCCCCCGGTGCTTGGCGACACGACGTCCCGACGAAGTACCGAGGCAGGATCACGGCTTTATGAAAGTCTCAGCTTCAGCTAAGAAGATGTGCGAGAAGTGTCGGATTATCCGGCGGCACGGCCGCGTACGGGTGATCTGTGAGAACCCTCGCCACAAGCAGCGTCAGGGGTAAGTAACGAATGGCACGCATTGCCGGAGTTGACCTCCCGAGGGACAAGAGGATCGAGATCGGTCTCACCTATGTCTTTGGGATCGGGCGTTCGAGGGCGAATCAGACCCTCGGCGCGCTTGACATCGACTACAACACGAAAGTTCGCGATCTCACCGATGCCGAGGTCTTGCGGATCCGCCAGTTCGTCGATTCGAACTACAAGATCGAGGGCGATCTCCGTCGCGAGATTGCGCAGAACATCAAGCGGAAGATCGAGATCGGTAGCTACCAGGGACTCCGCCACCGCAGGGGTCTTCCCGTGCGCGGTCAACGAACCCACACGAATGCCCGCACACGCAAGGGCAAACGTGTGGCGATCGCAGGTAAGAAGAAGGTCACCAAGTAATGACCACATCAGAGACACAACCAGAGGCAACCGCTCCCGGGACCGAGGCCGTGACGGAAGCGTCCGAGGCAGTTGAGGCACCGGCGCCTGATGCGCCAAAGTCGCCTGCACCCGAGGCACCAGCTCCAGAGGCGCCCGCTGTCCCCGAAACAGCAGCAGACGCCATCGCTGC
>JAZFUH010000289.1:0-3286 GCA_036447125.1 Acidimicrobiia bacterium
GCCGAGTCCTGGTGCATTGCAATCACATCTGCGCCTGCATCGAGCAGTGACTCTGCTGCCGTCCCCTCCTTTGGCGGATCGAACCATGTGGATGTCCACACGACCTGGACCTCGACATCAGGATTGACTTCCTGAGCACCGAGCGTGAACGCGTTGATGCCGCGGAGTACTTCCGGTATGGGGAAGGCGGCGACGTAGCCGATCAGGTTCGTCTCCGTTGCAGCTCCCGCTGCCATTCCACTGAGATAACGTGCTTCCTCGGCCGCGCCGAAGTAGTTGCCCATACCATCGGACGTCTTGAATCCGGTGGCATGCATGAACACGGTGTCAGGGAAGTTTTCCGCTGCTGCCAGCATCGGGTCCATGTAACCAAACGATGTGCCGAAGATGAGCTTGTTGCCGTCTGCCGCAAGGTCCTCGAATACACGCTGTGAGTCTGACCCCTCAGATATTTTCTCGAGCGTTGTGATCTCCACGGCGTCACCGAGCTGGGCCTTCAAGAACTGAGCCCCCTGATCATGCGCCCAGGACCAACCCTTGTCCGCAACGGGGCCGACGTGAACGAAGGCAATCTTGAGCGGCTCTGCAGGAGCCGTGGTGTCTGACGGCGTCGCAGCCGTGGTATCCGTGGTGTCGTCACCACCGCAAGCGGCAACGACCAATGTGAACGCAACCAACAACGTTGCGAATAGGCGCCATCTCTTATATGCCATAAAGTTTCTCTCCTGATTCGAAGCGTCCCATCCACAACCATGTGGCGGAAACGCACTGACGTATCCCACTCTAGGTATCTAACTGAACCCTGAACAATCGGGCTCTTTGGATTTGGGTGGGGTGTGGCGGAGGGATCGGCCGTGGGTCGGGGAAGCTTCGGAACGTAGCACGTAGTACGAATGACGCAGTACGACTCGGAGGTCTTGTGGTGGTCAGTCGGTTGGGTGGTTGGGTGGTTGGGTGGTGTATCTGAGTACTGATGCACGACGATCGACAGCTCACGGTGTACGGGGATAGCGGTGACTTTGCACGATCTCCTCGCATCGACCCACCAAGCATCAGTGAGATCCATTTGAAGGAATTTCAAAGGCGGATTTGACAAAATGTCAATTACGCGACGACAATCGGATGTGGCGAGACGAGACAAACCACCGTAACGATTCACGGCCGAGGAGAAGAGCGATAGTGGCACGATATATCACAGTCGGTGCCGCTCAGATGGGTCCCATAAGCCGCGATGAGAGTCGCACCGAGGTCGTCGACCGATTGATCGCACTCCTCGAATGGGGGAATCATCGCGGCTGTGAACTGATCGTGTTCCCCGAGCTGACTCTGACCACCTTCTTTCCCCGGTGGTTCCTCACCGATGATGCTGAGATCGACCGATGGTTCGAAGCCGAGATGCCGGGCCCGGAGACAAAGCGGCTATTCGAACGGGCGGCTGAGCTTGGCATCGGCTTCTGCCTCGGCTACGCCGAGCTCTTCGTGGACGGCGAGGGGAAGCGGCACCGATACAACACACAAATCCTCGTCGAGCGCGACGGATCGATCGTCGGCAAATATCGCAAGGTCAACGTCCCCGGTCATGAACACCACGAACCAGATCGACCGTTCCAACACCTCGAGCGCTACTACTTCGAACCCGGTCCCGAAGGTTTCCAGGTGTGGAACGCGTTCGAAGGCATCGTGGGTATGGCTATCTGCAACGATCGGAGATGGTCCGAAACGTATCGAGTGATGGGGCTTCAGGGTGTCGAGCTGATCCTGATCGGGTACAACACACCGCTTCACTACAGCCCAGATCCCCAGCAGAACGCTCTCGCCGGTTTCCACAACCACCTCGTGATGCAGGCCGGCGCCTATCAGAACGGAACGTACGTCGTCGGTGTCGCAAAGGGCGGGATCGAGGAGGGCGTCGACTCGCTCGCCCAATCCGTGATCATCGCTCCCTCGGGTCAGATCAAGGCGCAGTGCATCACAACAGGCGACGAGATCGCGATCGCCACGATCGATCTCGACTACTGCTCGTTCTACAAGAACACACTGTTCGACTTCGACCGGTATCACCAGTCCCAGCATTTCGGTCTCATCAGCGAGCCACGTGGGCGTCAAGAGTGAAGACAGCGTTCGTACTCAACGGCGAACGAGTCGAGGTGCCGGCAGAGCATCCGCATCTCCTGTCCGCGTTGCGCGACGGGCTCGGGGTCACGAGCCCCAAGGATGGGTGCTCCCCTTCCGGCCAATGCGGTGCCTGCACGGTACTGGTTGATGGAAAGGCGATAGCGAGTTGCTTGGTGTCGCTCGAGAAAGCGGAGGGCACGGCGGTAACCACGCTCGAGGGTTTCGATGATGCCGACCGGGACCGGTTTGCAAACGCATTCGCTGCAACAGGAGCGCTGCAATGCGGTTTCTGCACACCGGGAATCATCGTTCGTTCGAAAGCATTGATCGATCAGAAGGGCGCCGATCTCGACCGGGCCACCATCGAGGGTCGTCTCGGCGCTCACCTGTGCAGATGTACCGGCTATACGAAGATCGTGGACGCCGTTGAACTCATCGCATCTGGTGAACCGATTCCCGTCCCTGGACGATCAGGCAAGATCGGTGGCGACGGTGCCAAATACGAGGCCCGCGAACTCGCCCTCGGGGACAGAGGGTTCGTAGATGACATCTCGATCGACGGCATGCTGCATGCGGCCCTGAGGTTCACCGATCACGCTCGAGCCGATGTGATCAGCATCGACACGACAGCGACCGAGGCGGCCGACGGAGTTGTAGCGGTGTTCACCGCAGCCGACATCCCTGGCGATCTTCGCGTTGGGATCATCCACAAGGATTGGCCCGTCATGATCCCAGAGGGAGGCAGAACGTCCTACCGCGGCGATGTGCTCGCGGTCGTGGTTGCCCGGGATGTACTCAGTGCAAGGGCGGCTGCTGAACTCGTTGACGTCACCTATGAAGTGCTGACGCCGTTTGTTGATACTGAAACCGCGCTTGGGTCGAACGAGGACGCGGTCTGGGGTCTGGAAGGCAACGTGCTGTCGACGTCGAGCTATGCACGTGGCGATGTCGACGCTGCGCTCCGCGATGCCGCACATGTCGTCCACAACGTCTTTATGACACAGAGGGTCGAGCATGCGTTCCTCGAACCAGAGTCCACCGTGGCAGTCCCCGGCAGGGACGGCTCGCTTCATGTCTACTCCGGCGGTCAGGGCGTTTGGGACGATCGTGATCAGATCGCTGCAATGCTCGCCATCGACACGTCGGCTGTCACGGTCGAACTCGTCTCGAA
>JAZFUH010000290.1:0-2800 GCA_036447125.1 Acidimicrobiia bacterium
GGATACTGTCGGAGGGATTCCAGGCACGCTCTGAGCAGGTCACGAGATCGATGATTCACGATAGTGACGCTGACTGACGGCCAAGGAGGCTGAGGGACTCCGTCACTTGATGGACTCGGCTCGGTCTGGCTCGGTCTTCGTTGATCCTCGGCGGTACTGGAGGCGGATGTTCCCGGCCGGACGAGCGCGTCACGTCGAAACTCGCCTGACCGGAACATCCATCGAACTGCGAGATCATGCCGGAGCCGCTTGTCGACCGCGCGATACTCCCTGCCGACGGTCAGATCCTGCTCCTGGCCATCGAGCAATCCATTGCTCGCCCTTCGGAGCGTCGACGCGTAGAGTTCGGCGCCGATCTCCACGCAGCGCGCGAAAACTCCGAACTGTCCATCATCGGTGTGAAGCTCCGCTTGACCTCGCGCGTAAATCGTGCCTCCGTCGATAAGCTCGGTGCATTCGTGGACCGTCGCTCCGACGTGTTGGTACTCTCGGTTGAAGATCGGCCAGAACGTGCAGTCAGAACCGCGGTAGTCGGGCGACATGCCTGTGTGGAGGTTGAGCGCCGCGACGCTCGCCATCGCGAGCACCTTCGGACCGACGATGCCCGTTCCGTAGATCAGAAGGAAATCTGGACCTGCCTCTTCGACCACGGTACGTCCGCTCAGCGTGTTGATCCCATCCACGTATCGAACGAGATCTGGATCAGCAAAGTCTCGGGCACTCCTGCCGAGAACTCGGAGGAGGTCACGCTGCCGATGGTTGGAATCGCGGAACAACAGCGCTGTGATCCGCAGCAGCAATCGAGAAACGAGCTGTCCGGCGCCGTATCTCTTATTGAGAAACTGCAGGCGTTGGACTCGCGTTTGTGGCCTACCTCGATCGACGATGATCGCGCGGACCTCGAATTCCTCGAGGATGCGGTTCGCTACGTAGCGATGCTCAGGGCCATCGCTCGTAATGATGACGATCGTTGGTTGATCTTTGTCGTGTTCCGCCCAGCCCATCATTCGTATCGCCTCGGACTCTCTATCACATCAGGGCGGTGCCAAGCGTGACTGTCTCGTTGCCACTCACCCGGATTTGGACAGGAGAGTAGCTCCGAACGCCTAGGAGCGTGGGTCAGTATCTGCCAGTGAGTCGATCGGTTGGCTGGTCGTTGACGAGTTGTTGGATCTGTCAGCGGTGTATGACTCGTATGTTGAGGCGTCTGGTGCACCGCCGTATGACCCCGCAATGATGTTGAAGCTGTTGTTCTACGCATATTCGACGGGAGTGACGTCATCTCGGGAGATGGAACGCCGGTGTCATCTCGATGTGGCATTTCGTTGGTTGTCGGGCAACAGTCCCCCGGATTACCGGTCGATTGCCCGGTTCCGTCGCCGCCACCTCGTGGCGTTGGATGACCTGTTTGCTCAGGTCCTTGTCCTGTGTTCAGAGGCGGGGTTGGTGAAACTGGGTCGGGTGGCTCTTGACGGTACGAAGCTGCGGGCGTCTGCTTCTCGTCATAAGGCGATGAGTTATGGGCGTTTGGGTCCCAGGATCGAACAGCTCGAGGCTGAGATGGCTGCGCTCCTGGCTGAGGCTGAAGCAACCGATCAGGCAGAAGACGAAGAATTCGGCGAGGACAGGCGCGGTGACGAGGTGCCTCGGGAGCTTGCCCGTCGTGAGACCCGTCTTGTGAAGATGCGTGCCGCCAAAGAAGCAATCGAGGCTGAAGCCGCTGAGAAGGCAGCCGAGAAAGCTGCTGGTGAAGCCGAAACCGACGGCGCCGACGGCGCTGGGGTAGCGGAGGCGGCAGCCACAGCCGCTGCCGGGGCGACGCCCACTGATCGGACACAACGCAGCTTCACGGATCCTGAGGCTCGGATGATGAAAACCACCGACGGTTTCCATTACGCCTACAACGCCCAAGCAGTCGTCGATGAGTACTCCCAAGTGGTGTTGCGGCCGATGTCACCCAGCAAGCAGGCGACGTTCAACAGCTGATCCCGATGATCGACGCCGCCAGCGGCAGCCTCATCGATGCCGGTATCGAAGGCGACCCGAAGGTTGTTCTCGCTGATGCCGGGTACTGCTCAGAAGACAACCTCCAACAACTCACCGATCTGGAGGTCAACGCTGTGGTCGCAACAGGGAAGATCTGGAACAACGAACGGGTACCCGATGCTCCGAGAGGGCCGATTCCGAAGAACGCGACTCAGCGTGAACGGATGGCACGCCGGATGCGTACGAAACCGGGACGGGCAGACTATGCCAGACGCAAAGCGATCGTTGAACCGGTCTTCGGGCAGATGAAAACCAGGCAACACGCCAAACACCTCCGGCTCAGAGGCCTCACCGGCGCCAAAGGCGAATGGACACTCCACGCCATCTGCCACAACCTGAGGGAACTCGCCAACGCGGCACCCCTACCGGGTCTCTGACCCCCGACCAATCCCCGATTCGCGTCATTCCGACAACACCGAACCCCCTCCACAAGCCTCGACGAGGGTCCTGCCGCGATCCTCAGACAGATCAGACGCCAAAACGAACCAGCAACAAGAATCCCGATACACGACACAGATTCCGACCCACGCGCCTAGTGTCCTGAGTTAGAAGAAGCTCGCGTTTTAGGTTTGGGTTGGATACGATGTCGCGTATGGCTACAAGAGGTCGACCCAAGGCACCTCTGGTGCTCACAGATGAAGAACGTGAAACGTTGGAGCGGTGGGCTCGGCGCCCGAAATCGGCTCAGTCCCTGGCGCTGCGATGCCGGATCGTGTTGGCTGGTGCCACAGGCGCCACCAACCGTGAGGTTGCC
>JAZFUH010000291.1:0-18715 GCA_036447125.1 Acidimicrobiia bacterium
ACCACATCAGACGTTTCTCACAAGGAGGCACCCATCATCCGGACAATCTCGCCACCGTGTGCTGGTACCACCACCATGTCGCCATCCACGGCAACGGCTACCGGATCGACCCGGACTCGCCACCCCTGAGACGAAGACTCACAAGAGCCGGCCCAACCCCAGAACCATGAAGACAGTTCACGACTTACCGTTCACGGTTGTCAGTTCACAGTTCCAGAAGACGCCGACCGTAAACCGTGAACCTCTTCAACCGTGGACTTCTGCTTCACAACTCATCGAGCGTTTTCGGCCAATCGTCCTTGAGCAGCCTGCTCAGTGACCTGTCCGCGAGGATTCTGCCGCCCGTTTGGCATCCGGGGCAGTAGTTCGTTTCTCTTCCGCTCGCCACGATCCTTTGGATGGGTGCTCCACACACTGTGCAGTCCTCGCCGAACTTGCCGTGCACGGCCATGTCGGGATGGAACGCGGTCACCTTTGTCGGGAATGCGTCGCCGGTCTCGGTGATGCGCTGTTTCGTCCAGTCCGACAGGATCGATCTCGTCGCCTCGTAGAGCCTCGCCATCTCATCGTCCGAGAGGTTCGTGTTCATCTGTGTGGGGGAGAGATGTGCCCGGAACAGGATCTCGTCCGCAAAGGCCCCACCGATTCCGGAGAGATACCTCGCGTCGGTGAGAGCACGCTTCAAGGTGTGGCGGTTGGTTGTGAGCGCCTCGCCGAACTCAGCAAGCGATGCGCCCGCGGCTTCGATTCCACCGGGGTCAACATTCGTAAGATCCTCGGACCGCAGTACAGACATTGATGCCCTCCGCTTCGACCCGGCCTCGGTGAGAAGCAACGAACCGGTCGAGAAGTCGATGGCGGCAAGCCCACCTCGTTTGGGAATCGGTTTCGGTTCCTCATTCCACTTGAACCTGCCGGCGACCATGAGGTGGATCACACAGTGAAGATCGTCTGTGAGATCGATCGATACGCGTTTGCCGATTCTGTGGACGGACTTGACTTCCTGGCCGATGAGCTCGTCCGTCGGTGGGTCATATGTCTTGAGCAGGGAGAAGCTTGCAACCCGTACCTCGATGACGTCTGCTCCGACGATCCGTGGACGGAGCGCATGGAGATACGCCTCTATTTCGGGGAGCTCAGGCATCAGCGGAACAGATCCTCTTCCGCAGGTCGCACGAGGTCTGCTGCCCGTCCGGATCCCCCAAGATCGAGTCCACGAACCACCGCAACCGGTATCTGGGTCGCTTTCCCCATCACAAGATCAGCCGCGGCGGCGATCTCGTCCACAACGGCAATCTCCGTGACATTGAGTTCGTTCCCGTGGGCATCGGTTGTGCCTCGCAGATCAACGATCGCGCGAACGCCGGAGACGCCGATGGCGACATCAACGAGACCCCGCCGCCATGGTCGCCCGAATGTGTCCGTGATGATCACGCCGATCGTCGTACCTGTTGCCCGTTCGATGAGTGTTCTGAGCCTGTGCGCACTTCGGTCCGGGTCAACCGGGAGCAACACCGCAAATCCCTCTGCAACGTTGGATCGGTCGACGGCTGCGTTCGCGCAGATGAATCCATGCCTGGTTTGTGCGATGACCAGATCCCCCCTTCTCCGCACGATGCGGACGGCTTCGCCCTCCACGAGTGCTCGGTAGGCAGCCTCATCAGGGATCTCGGTGACCCGGCCCTCCTGTTTGGACACCACTTTGTGTGTCACCACGATGATGTCCTTGTCCTCGAGGGACCAACCGTCGAGTCCGATGGCATCGACGATGAGACCTGCGAGGTCGTCTCCGGACTGGATTTCGCCGATACCTGTGACCGGTCGCACTTCGAGGGCCGTCATCTCGTCGCTACCTCCAATAGATGCCCGGCAAAGGCCGCACCTTCATCGTTACCCGAGAGTCTCGTGTTCGCTGTGTGAATGGTCACGTCGAAGTCGGCGCCGAGCGGGACGTCGTCTGAGTCTGATTCGTCGACGAAGAGATCGTCAATCAGGCCACGGTACGCCTCGAGCACACCCTCTGTACCGCTCGACAAACCGACTCCGGCCATGACCTGAACCGCCGGGCCCTTGAGGGCGGCACCGGAGAACAATGGGCTCACAGCCACGCAACGCTTGTGCTCTCGGACCGCCCGTTCGATCTCATCCACCGCGAGGATTGGCCAGATGGAGAGCGGCGGATTCGAGGGAGCGATAACCAACGTGTCTGCCGATCGGATCGCCTCGATGACACCCGGCGCAGGGTCCGCAGCGGCCGCGCCGTGATAGGCGAGAGCGGTTACCGGATCTGCATGTGAGCGATCAACGAAGTACTCCTGGAAGTCGAGCCATTCGCCGTCTTCGATCTGGACGAAGGTGCGTACAGCGTCATCCGATGCAGGAAGGATGGTGACGTCATTCATGCCAAGCCCGCGAGCGAGATTCGCTGTGATCTGTGACAGCGGTATACCTCTGTCCAACATGTCTGTTCGTGCGAGGCACATCGCAAGATCCTTGTCCCCGAGGCTGAATGACGTATCGAAACCCATGGCAGCAAGGGACTCCATGGTCATGTATGTGTCGTCTGCCCTGCCCCAGCCATGCGGTCCGACAACGCCGGCGAGCGTGTAAAGAACGGTGTCTGGATCAGCAGCTACGTGAATGCCGTATCGTTTGGTGTCATCACCGACGTTTACAACGACGGTGAGACGGCCAGGATCAAGCACATGGCGCAGGGCTTGTGCCATTCTGGCTCCGCCGACCCCGCCAGCAAGCAGGGTTACGCGGTGATTGCTGTATCGCCGGATTGACTCCAGAATGCACTCCACATGTCCATGACGCAAACTCGCCAGGCAAGCGTCGCTGCGGTCGTTGTTACTGACGACTCCGGCAGGCTTGACGCCACCCTCACCGCTGTCGACCAGCAAGTGTACGGGCTTGGTGATGTCGTGGTGGTCGGCATGGCGACCACCATCCGTGCCGCAGCGGGGGGAGCGAGGTTGACGATCAGTCAGACAGTCGCGGAGGCTGTCGAGACGATCGGGACATCCGCCGAGTTCCTTTGGATCGTCGCGGAGGGAGCGATTCCGAAGCCGGATGCTCTCAGTGCCGCAATCCGAGATGCAGATCGCACCCAAGCAGGCATCGTCGGATCCAAGATCATCGGCGCAGACGGTTCCCTCATCTCGGTCGGGTTGGTGACTGATGCCTTCGGCGTCCCGTATTCCGGACTTGATCCATCAGAGCTCGATCAGGGTCAGTACGACGTGGTCAGAGATGTCGCTGCGGTCTCTGGGATCGCGCTCCTGGTCCGACGCGACCTCCTGGCCGGGCTCGGAGGCGTCGATGCCTTGATGGCACGGCGAGCTGCATCCATCGATCTTGCACAACGGGCAAGACTCAAGGGTGCCCGCATTACGGTAAGCCCTGCATCCGAAGTGATATATGACACCGAAGCCCATACAGATGCGCGTTGGCGTGAGGAAGCCGGTCGGATCCGAGGAATGATCAAGGTATACAGCCCTCTCACACTCGTGTGGGCTGTGCCGCTTGACTTCTTCCTCGGGTTCGTCGAGATGATCGTGTCGATCTTCCTCGGTCGGTGGTACGGATTCGATTTTGTGAAGTCGTGGGGATGGAATGTTGTTCATTTCCCGAATACCGTCGGCGCTCGCCGCCGAGCAAGGGCTGGCCGGGTCGTGGGCGATGAGGAGCTGTTCCGCTTCCAGCGCAGAGGTAGCGTCAAGGTTGCCAGGTTGTCGAGCGATTCGATGAGTGCGCTGCGGTCCAGGCTCCCCGGCGACGATCGGCTCAGCGTCGAATCGATCGGAGACGAGATCCGCCAACCGGCATTCGTCGTTGGTGCTTTTGCCGTGTTGTTCGTGCTCATGGCTGCCCGAAACCTCTGGTCGGACGGATTCCCAGCTGTTGGTTTCACGTTGCCGCTGCCGACGAGTGGCAGTGATGTGTTGAACGCCTATGCCGGGGGATGGAATCCTGCGGGTCTGGGGAGTGCCGATGCGCTGAGACCTCTCCTCGCCGTCGCAGGAGTCGCGAAAATGATCACGCTGAACGCAGCAACTCTGCCTGAGTATCTTCTGGGTGCAGGGGCAATGCTTGCAGGCATCTGGGGGATGATGCGGTTTCTCCGGACATGGTCGGTCTCGGCCGCTCCAGGACTGATCGCGGGGATCGTCTATGTCGCGGGACCGGCAGCCCAGGGCATCGCTGGAAACACCCATCTGGGAACGCTTCTCGCCCTTGGTGTCCTGCCATGGGTGCTGCGTCTCGTCGTGAAGCCGGTGGCCGATGGGAGCTGGGCCTTCCTGTCCAGAATCGCTGCTGTGATCCTCACCTTCGGCCTTCTCGGGGCTCTCTCTCCACTGCTTCTGATCGTTCCTGCCCCGGTCATCTTCATCTACGCGTTCTTCAGGTTCACAAACGGAGATGCCTGGCGAGCCTTCATCCTGTCCCTGGTCGGTATCGCCGGTGGTGCGATGCTGCTCAGCCCCTGGATATGGTCGGCGAGTTTCACGCGAATCGCCCGGCAAGGGTATGCGTACTGGCATCTGTCTTCAATTGTCGCGCTCGCAGCCGCGGTGGTCCTCGTTGCTGCAGTCCTGGCTGGAAGACGCACTCTCGGTCTCATTGCGGGCTGGGGTGCACTTCTTGCGGGAATCGGATTGCTCGGTTCTCGCGCCGGAGACTTCGGATACGGCACCGAGTTCGAGTCCGCAGCCCTCGCGGTCATGAGTCTCGGTGTCGCGATCGCCATCGGGGTTGTCGCCCAATCTGTCACCGCTCTCGACGGTGGTGGGTGGAGGAGGTTCGTCATGGGTACCGGCGCTGTCGGTGTCCTCTTCCTTGTGGTTGCATCGCTGACGATCATCCTTGGAGGACGAATAGGTCTTCCTGGTGATCGTTTCACCTCTGCCTTCGAGTTCGCGTTCGCGACAGAAGGTCAGGCAGAGATCTCGAGGATCCTCGTTGTCGGCCCTCCCGAGCTGCTCCCCGGAGATTCCCGTGTCATCAAGGGTGGTGCCTACCGCGTCGTTTCAGCATCGGGGCCCGATCTGGGCGAGGCACGTCTTGCGGATCCGCTGGAACTCGATGAAAGGCTCGAGGAGAGGCTTGCCATGGTCATCTCAGGCGATACGAAGCGTGCCGGTGGCGAGCTTGCAATGTTCGGGATCCGTTGGATCGTTGTGATGGGCGACAGCCGTGGTCAGAACACAGATCCGGCATCCGCTGCATGGAGGGATGTGTTCGCAGGGCAGCTCGATCTGCTCCCCCTCACCGCTGCAGCCGAGAATGCTGTGTGGGTCACAGACATCAACCCTGTGTCGCGTGCCCTCACCACTGCGGGCAGCGCCTGGCCAAGAGAGGGTTGGACCTATCAGGGAGAACCAGAACCGGGCAGACGTGTCTTCATTGCTGAGAACCCTGATGATGGTTGGGGTCCCAACCCAGGACTCACCACGGAATCGATGAATGAGATCGCTGCCGATGATGGGATCGTTGTCTACACCCCGAACCAGGGTGCCAGAACCCAAGCTGTGTTCGTGTTGGTCTTCATTGTTCTGCTGACCGGGCTGGCGATGTGGGGGAGGAGTCGACCATGAGACGTGCTTTGCTGGTTCTGCTGGCAGGCTTCGCCACGGTTATTGGCGTGATCCAGGTTGGTCCATCACCGGATGAGGGACCGGTCTTCGGAACTGTCGACATCGCGGAACCTGACGGAGCGGTCGCCAAGCCGAGCGTCTGGTACTGCCCCTGGGTCGAGGCAGGTGATGTTGTCGACACGGACATCCTGGTCGCCACAGATGTCGACGTCGACGTCAGTCTCTCACTACTGGATCCCCTTACCAACGAAGCCCCAACAGTTACGGGATACAGCATCGTCGGGTCCGGCGCCGCAGGAGTCGACACCGGAGACCTTCTTCGAAGGGGTGAATCCCCGGCTCTCGTCGAGATCTCCGATGGCCCCGCATCGGTGGCTTCCCTCGAGTGGGCCGATGCTCTGATCTCGGGCGATCGATGCATCGTCTCCGTGCCGAAGGTTTGGTATCTCACGGGAGGCTCGACACGGACGGGCACATTGACAGAGCTTCGCCTGTTCAACCCGTTTGCGGACAATGCCGAAGTAACGATCACCGCATACTCCGAGTTCGGCGTTGATCTTGTTGCCGAGCTTGATGGGCTTGACGTTGCCGGGCGGTCGTGGACGACCGTCAACATGGAACCGTATCTGCCATTCAGAGACGAACTCGCGTTCACCGTGACGTCGACAAAGGGACTCGTGATCCCGGTAATCGTCCGAACCGACGATCGAGGCGAAGCGATGTGGCCCGGGTCGGCGCCCTCTGAGACCTGGGACTTCCCGATCGTCACCACGGGAGGACTCGAGCCGTTCATTGCTGTGCTCTCCGCCGGAGGCGATGAGGTTGTTGTGAGCGTCGACATCCTGACCGAGGACGGGTCTGTGAGGAATGCAAGAGAGGTCACGATCGACTCAAAGGTTCCGACCCTGATCCCCCTGTCAGACCTTGCAGCCCCTCCATTTGGTGTACGGCTCCGAGCGACGTCGCCTATCGCTGCCTCAGTCATCGCTGTTGTCCCTGTTGTGGAGTTCGATGGTGGCGAGGGCGAGCTTCCGGACGATGACACCACCACGTCGACGATTGAGGATCTGACAACCACGATCCCCGAGACCGAAGAGATATTCATCAGAGGATTGGCCGGCACGATAGGCATCGCCAGACCATCCTCAGGATGGATCGTTCCGATCGATACCCTTCCGCAGAACGAAACCACGATGTGGATCCTCAATGCCAGCGGGGATGCTGTGACAGTCGAGGTCGTACCCCTGGGTGAGGTCGAATTCCACGGAGGCGAGCTGACGCTCACCATCGAACCGGGATCGATCCATGGAATCGAGGTCGACGTGGGCATCGGCATCTTCGGCTACCGCGTAACCGCGGATGGACCCGTTTCGGTCGCCTGGGAGATGGCAGGCGAGCGCGGCGCCGTGCTGGTTGCAGGAGTTCCGGACCAATGAGCGACCAGATCGTGAGGGTCGTTGTCGTGCTCGTCGTCGCTCTGGTCGCGCTCCTGGTTGCGCTTGTCGCACGCAGGCTGACTCGGCCCGTCCACCCGCAGATCACGGTCGGTGAAGTCGGAGACCGACCAGGGGTCGTGCTCTTCACCTCGACGGATTGCAGCAATTGCAAAGACGCGATCGCACTGCTGAAAGAAGAGTCGGTTTCGTTTCGCGAGATCACCCATGATCTTGAACCTCAACGCTTCGAGTCCTGGACCGTGCTTGCGGTACCGCTGACCGTAGTGCTCGATGTTGACGGTGGCGTTGTGGAGATGATGTCCGGTGTACCGCGCCGGAGAGCTCTGCGCAAGGCAATACGTGCTGCTGGGATCGTTCACGGGTGACGGAATCCTTGGTTGGCGACGCGCCTTGTCCTACCGTTCTGCGGCCATGATGGTTGTCTGTGTCCGCTGTTCCGGTCGTGCTACGACGATGCTCACATACGACCACGCGGGCGCCGAGGCCTACTTTGACGATGTGAAGGGCCATGAGCGGATGTTTGACGGAATGCTTCTGTGTGAGAATCATGCAGGCCGATTCGTGGCCCCGGTCGGATGGATCACCACAGATCGGCGCCGCCACGATCCCCGTCGTTTTCCCGGCGAGGGCGATTGAATCATGCCGATCGACCGGGAAGTGATCGAAGCTGTCAGAGAGATGGATGAGCCCGAGCTACGGCGTCTGTTCATGCTGACCCGTGCAAGACTCGAGCAGCGGGGTCACGAGTTTCCGGATCTTGGTCCGCGTATCAAGGTCCGCAGACAGATGGTCCGATGTGGCAAGGAGTCATGTACGAAGTGCCCGCATGGTCCCTACGTCTACGCATACTGGACAGAGAATGGCAAGCAGCGATCCAAATACCTCGGGCGCCTCGATGACGTCCCCGAAGCGGTAGAGGACTCTGTGGGACGGCGCTAGACCTCCCTAGACGCGAGGTGGGCGTAATGTAATACTGCATGTGGTCGGCCGGGCAGCGACCAGCGAACGGAGGACACGTGAAGAAGGCATCGTTGGAAGGGCTTGTTTGTGCATCCTGTGGGCAGACATCCGTGATCGAGATCGAGATGACACTTCCTGACGGCACGGAAGTCGTGTTCTGCTCATGCCACATCTGCGAGGCGAAGTGGTGGGACCGCGAGGGCGAGATGATCGCAGTCGATGGCATCATCGACCTGGTCGGGGAGTCCTGAGCGACCTCCCCGCCTTCATTGTTCAATTCGGATATCTCGTTACTCTTGCGCCGTGACCGCTGCCGCCCCGCCTGAGGCTCCTGAGGCCCTGCCGCCACCATCCGAGCTCCCACCCGGTCCGGTGCGCAGATCTGTGACCTCGAAGTGGTACGTGCTTGCCCTCATCGCTGCCCCGACAGTGCTCATACTGCTCACGATGTCAGGCGTGCTCGGCCCGATCCTGCGCGACGGACAGTCCCTGTGGCGGCTCCCTTACCTCCTGATCGCGAACACACCCACCGGGGGCGACATGGGCGCTCACGTCCTTCTCCCCAAGATCCTCCTCGAGGACACGCTTGCTTCGGGCCGGATCCTCGGTTGGAGCATGGACTGGTACGCCGGTTTCCCCGTCCTCTACTTCTACTTCCCGCTGCCTGCGCTCGCAACCGTCGCGCTTGACCTGTTTCTCCCCTACGGGATCGCATTCAAACTTGTGACCATTGTCGGTCTCGTCGCTCTCCCGACGGCTTCGTACTTCTTGGTGAGGTTCCTCGGGTTCACGAGATTCGTGGCAGCCGTTGCAGGCGTAGCCGGGTCGCTCTTCGTCTTCATGGAGAGCTATTCGATATTCGGAGCGAACATCAAATCGACCCTTGCCGGGGAGTTCTCGTTCGGCTGGTCCTTCGCGCTTTCGATTCTCTACGTCGGGATGGTTGTGCGCGGGTACCGCAAGCGACGCAAACTCGATGTGTGGGCAGGCATCGTCCTCGGACTCACGGCGCTCTCGCACATCATCACGACCATTGTCGCGGTAGTCACCGTGCTCCCCCTTGTGCTTGGGCCCATTGCCCTGCTGTTCGTCGATCGCACCCGTGCCCGTAAAGCCGGAGCCGGTGCTCTCGGAGTCATGTCAACCTGGGTGATAGGGTTCGGTCTCTCGGCGTTCTGGTCCCTTGCACTCGGAGTCAATGTGCTCACGGGTATGACATCCGATATGGGATGGGCGCCGGTGAAGACGATCTTCGGGAACTACCAGAATCCTGGATCACCGATTCCCGGCGAACTCGTTCCTGTGCTCGTGATCGGACTCATCGGAATAGTGTGGACCGCGCTCAGGAAGGATCACGTCGGGATCGCCATCTGGATGACGCTCTTCCCACTTGCCGGCTACTTCCTCATCGCCTACTTCGAGTTCACAGTTCTGTACAACGCACGGCTTCTTCCGTACTGGTACTTCGGACTGTTCGTCTTTGCCGGTATCGCCATTGCGCTGCTCGCCTCGGCCATCGGGAGACAGTTCGCGAATCGTCATCAGGCCACGCTCGTGGCCGGAACGGTTGCTGTTGTGCTGATGGTCGGTGCGGCGGGCCTCTCGATGCACGATCTTCCCGGATGGGTGAAGTGGAATTACGAGGGGTACGAGGGCAAACAGGTGTGGCCCGAATACGAGAACCTCATGCAGACGATGGACGAACTACCCGACGGCCGCGTCATGTGGGAAGCGAATTCGGAGATGAACAAGTACGGCACCCCGATGGCTCTGATGCTCTTCCCCTACTGGTCGGAGGGCCACCCTTCGATGGAGGGGCTCTTCTTCGAGAGCTCGCTCACGACGCCTTTCCACTTCCTGAACGCCTCTGAGGTCTCGAAGAGGCCATCGAACCCTGTCCGCGGACTCGACTACCGCGGGATGAACTTCGACAGGGGCACCAAGCACCTGGCCGTCTATGACGTCGATTACTACGTCTCGTTCACAGAGGACGCACGCCTCGCCGCTGAGCAACACGGTCTCGATGTACTTGCCGAACCGGAACCATGGACGATCTTTGCCCTCCCCGACTCGGATCGCATCGACGTCGCTTCGATGGAGCCCGTTGTGTGGGCTGGCGAAGAGGACTTCGTCGACGCTGCGCTCGAGTGGTACGACGATGTCGAGAACCTCGATTCATGGATGGTCGAGGACGGTCCAGCCGATTGGCGCAGGGTGACATCGGTGGATGAGCGCCTCGTGGACCAGAGGCAATATCCGGGGGGTGGTGCGGTGACGATCACCACGTTCGAGGACCACGAGGTCTCGTTCACCACAACCGCTGTCGGTCAACCCCACCTCATCAAGGTCTCATACTTCCCGAACTGGACGGTCGCTGGGGCCGATGGTGTTTACCGGGTGGCGCCTTCACTCATGTTGGTGGTTCCGACACAGAGTGAGGTAACCCTTCAGTTCGAGAACCGATGGGTCGAGAACCTTGGCATGGCCCTGACGGCCATCACCGTGCTCGGGTTGGGTGGCTATGGCATCGTGTCGTACCGTCGTCGTAAGAGAGTGAATGCGTGAAGAGGTACCTCAAGAGCTTCGTGAACCGTGAATCGCTGAATCAGGCGATCAAGGTCGGCATCGTCGGTGTGTTCAACACCGTTGTGTCCTTCAGCCTGTTCAACGTGTTCAGAGTCATGGGCGCATCGCCACAGTGGTCGCTTGCGACCTCCTTTGCGCTGACCACTTTCATGTCCTATCTCATCAACCGCAGGTGGACGTTCGCCCTCAAGGACGGCAAGGTCTCCGGTCGAGAGACTGCGTCGTTCTTCGGTGTGAACGTCGTGGCCTACGCCGTTTCGGCGGGGTTCATGGCTCTCGCCCAGAATTGGTTCGGCCCGTTGTCGCGACTCGGCGAGAACTTCGTCCTGTTGGTCGCCGCTGGTCTCCTCATCCTTCCCAAGCTTGCCGGCTATCGCGACATCGTGTTCGGTAAGGCGTTGGAAGAGAAGGCAGAAGTGCCCTCAGCCGGCTGAAGGTCAACGGCGGTCGCCCACTACAGGGATCGTCTGATGCGCCACACACCCTTGAGCGTTCGAGGCACCCGCTTCAGGAGGTTTGATTTGGTTTCGCGTAGTTCCTCGACAGAGGCTGGTAGCTCGGTGATCCGGTAGCCGGATCGTTCGGCCCGAACGACGAGTTCGGTGTCGAAGAGGTCCGTTGTCGAGATCACCGATGGGGCGATGTCGCTTATGAGGCTCTTGCGGACCAACTTCATTCCGTGAGTGTCCGACACACTGGAGGAGAGTGCGAACCTGAGGATCTGGTTGAAGGTCCATGTGGCGACCCGGCGCATCGAGCTACGACGATCGTCAGCGCCCTCGACGCGCTTGGAAGCAAGCACGATGTCGGTGCTGTCTGCCAGTGCGAGAGCGTTGCTCAAGAACTCGCCCGAGAAGTAGTCGATATCGAAGTTCGCAACCCATTCCCCGCTTGCCCGGAGGAATCCGTCTCGCATCGCAGCGCCATAGTCGGGTGTCTCGAGTTGGAGAAGCTCGAGGTTCGCAAAGGTCGACATTGCGTCGCGCACGAGGTCAGCGGTGTTGTCGGTCGAACCGTTCTCAACGACAAGAACCGAGATCTCGGCGTTGACGGTTTCGAGTTCGTCGAACAGTTGTGGCAACGCTCCGGGGAGGAATGATGCTTCGTTGTGGACGGGGATGACCACCGTGACGGTGGGTCCGGGATCAGCGTGGGTGGGGTCTGCCATGGAGCGTGAAGTGTAGGAAGGGACCGGCGTTCCGAACTGGTGTCCCAGGTGTCATACGGAGGGGGCGTAAACTCGGTCCAGATGGATCTCTCCAACATCATCAAGGCTTACGACGTCCGGGGCGTTGTGCCGGACGAATTCGACGAGGAGATCGCGATGCGCATCGGTGCTGGCTTTGCGGCCTTCGTTGACGCAGACGAGGTGATCGTTGGCCACGACTGCCGGGTTTCATCGCCCGCAATACGCGAAGCGTTGATCGATGGCATCACGAGCCAGGGTGTCAACGTGCGCCTCATCGGCGAGATCCCGACCGACATGCTCTACTACGCATCAGGTGCGCTCTCCCTGCCGGGCGTCGTCATCACCGCTTCACATAACCCGGCTCAGTACAACGGGTTGAAGTTCTGCCAACCTGCAGCTGCCCCGATCGGCGCAGATACCGGGCTTCTGGACATCCGGAGAATGGCGGAGGAGGGACTCCCGCCGTCAGAAGATGTCGGCAACGTCGTTCGGGCCGACGTCGTCGACGGATATCTCGACCATGTCCTCTCGGTTACGGGCGCCGATGGGATATCAGACCTGACGGTTGCTGCCGACGGAGGGAACGGCATGGCGGGATCCGTGCTGTCCAAGGTCTTTGACCGCATCGATGCCGACCTGATCGGTCTGTACCTCGAACCGGATGGGACATTCCCGAACCACCCGGCGGATCCCCTGCGTCCGGAGAATCTGGTGGATCTTGTCGCGCTCGTGCAGGAGAGGAAGCCTGACCTCGGCGTTGCGTTCGATGGTGATGCTGATCGGGCGTTCTTCATCGACGACAACGGTCTGCCCCTGCCCGGATCGACGACCACCGCGATCATCGCAGACTGGTTCCTGGCTGAGCAACCGGCAAGTGCGGTGGTCCACAACCTCATCTGCTCAAAGGCTGTGGCTGAGACGATCGAAGCAGCGGGGGGTCTCCCGATTCGCACGAAGGTCGGTCACTCGTACATCAAGCAGGTGATGGCTGAATCCGGTGCCGTGTTCGGTGGCGAGCACTCCGGGCATTACTACTTCAGGGACAACTACCGCGCGGACTCAGGGGTCATGGCGATGCTTGTTCTGCTCAGAGTCCTCTCTGATGCCGGGGTTCCACTCTCCCAGTTGCGTGAACGCTACGAGCCGTATGCCCAGTCGGGTGAGATCAACTTCGACGTTCCGGACATGGCGGCTGCGGATGCTGCCGTGGAGCGTGCGTTCGAAGACCACTCGATCGACAGGCTCGATGGGCTGACCGTTGACCTCGGCGACCGTTGGTTCAACCTGCGGCCGTCGAACACGGAGCCCGTACTGCGACTCAACGTCGAGGGGCCGGACGCCGAGGCTGTCGACGATCTCGTCGAACGGGTTGGAGCGATCATCAAGGAGGAATCGTGACAGACGACACGCTCATCTCGCCAGATCTTCTTGGGATCATGCAGTGCCCGAAGTGCACGGGGAAGCTCGCCGAGCGACCCGAGCCCCCTGCACTTGTCTGTGCGGACTGCGGGCATGCGTATCCGGTGAGGGACGGCATCCCTGTGATGCTGCTGGATGAGGATCAGTAATCGGCGGCTTCGGAAATGAGCGGGGTCGGTTGGAACCCGGGAGGGGACAGGCTCGTAGTACGTATTTCGTAGTACGTACTACGACCACGGATCAGGGGGAGACATCGGCTTTCGAGCATCGTTGTTTGGGCTCAAGTCCGCACCCAGAGTCCCAGCCGATGCGAAACATCGTGCAAGGTCGCCGCTATTCCCCGGCCTGTACACCACCCAACCAGCCAACACTGGACCTCCGAGTCGTGCTACGTCATACGTACGACGTTCTACATTTTGACGCTTCACCCGACTCACGGCCGATCTCTTCGCCACACCCCGCCCAAATCCGAAGAGCCAGTAATCGGCTGTCAGTCGTGAACCTTCAGCATCCGCACTACGGAGCCGTGGTTCCTTCGCGGTTGTAGTCGTCCTCGAGCCTCACGACGTCGTCGAGGTTCGGCGTTGACACCTCCACGATCTCGACATCTCCGTCGGTGTAGGCCTCGAAGCGGTGGATGTCACCCGCCGCGATGTCGGCCGACTCGCCCGAATGGAGCTCGATGACCCGAGCATCATCACCCTGACCCAGGTGCAGAAGCAATGTGCCCGACAGCACGAGCACGGATTCGTGCTTCTTGTGGTGATATTGGAGGCTCAGCCGCTTTCCGGCATTGATGTGGATGATCTTGCCAGCGTAATGAGGTGTCTCACTCCAGAGGAGTTCGTATCCCCATGGTTTGTCTGTCCGTGATGTCATGACTGCGAGCGTAGCGGCGATAACCGGGCGAACATGCCCGGAGGTCGTCCTTCACCGGGAGGGCCGGCAAATGCCTGTGCGAAGGACATCCACTGTTCGGCCACGGGTCCTGTCACCTCGATGCCTGTGTCCGAGATGTGCCTCCGTTGGGTGACCACAAGACAGAAGTCCTCTGCGGCTCCGCTGAGAGTGTTCCGGGCCGAGTCGTCGTTCCAAACCCACTGGTCACCCGATGGTGCGTTGAGGCTCACGTGCACCGCCTCGGTCGGTACGGCAAGTCCATTGACTGTGAAGCTCCAGCCCAGCGTTCTGACACCGAGGAAGGCGATGTGTTTGAGTCGATCCGTGGGGACCCGGTCGACCCCGAGACAATCGACGATGTCCTGCCCGTGGGCCCATGTCTCCATGAGCCTTGCGGTGGCGAAACTCCGTGCGGACATGGGCGGCCCATACCAGGCGAGCCTTGCAGACGGATCGAGCGCACCGAGTGCACGGAGCATCGCGGAACGGCCCTCCCGCCAGTGAGCCAGAACCCGATCCGGATCTGACCGCCTTGCAACGTCGAGATGTGATGCCATGTATCGGTCGATGTCTTTCGCCGCAGCCTCGATGCCTGCGAGGAACACCTCCGGCTCCACGATCGCCTCTGTGGCTCGTTCATCGAAGAACGTGAGGTGACCGATCTGGTCGCGAACGTCCCATCCCTCGGCGGGTGTGGGAGTGCTCCACGCATCCCTCTCAATTGTCGAAACGATTTCGTCGAGCGAGTCCTGTTCCGCTCGAAGGTCCGAAACGATCTGTTTCACGTATTCGCCCTGCGCCACTCGTTGTTGAGTTCCTCGCTGATGATGATCCGGCGAACCTCCTGGGTTCCGGCTCCGATCTCATACAGTTTGGTCGCCCGGTAGATCCGGTTGATCTCGGACTCCCACATGTACCCGGAGCCTCCGAAGATCTGAAGACCGTCAGCGGCGATCATGGAGAGCTGCGTTCCACCGAAGAGCACGACCGAAGCAGCGAGCTTGTGGATGTCGCCCCGACCTCCACCGCCGATCTCGAGGTCTTCCACTGCCATCAATGCCCGGTAGGTGAAGGTGCGCATGGCTTCCAACGACGTATACATGTCAGCGAGCTTTGCCTGGATCATCTGGAAATCTGCGATCGGACGACCGAACTGCACTCGGTTGTTTGCGTAGTCGACCGAAAGCTCGAGGCACCGCTCCGCAAGCCCAATGGCTCCTGTGGCGAGATATATCCGCTCGATGTCGAGTCCGCTCATCGTCACCGAAACACCGCGGTTCTCCTCCCCGAGCAGGTTCTCGGCCGGCACGACGCAGTTGTCGAACACGATCTCGCCCGTCTGGCTTCCGCGGTATCCCATCTTCGTGAGCTTCTGGGCGACCTTGTATCCGGGGAAGGCGGATTCCACGATGAATGCCGAGATGCCGTGTGCCCCGGCTTCGAGGTTCGTCTTGGCGTACACGAGTACGACGTCGGCGATGGGCCCGTTCGTGATGAACATCTTGGATCCGTTCAGGATGTAGGCATCTCCGTCGCGGACAGCCGTTGTTGCCATGGAGCCAAGGGCGTCTGAACCAGCACCCGGTTCGGTGAGTGCGAGTGCGCCGACGAGTTCACCCGAGTTGAGGCCGGGCAGGTACCTCTTGCGCTGGTCCTCATTCCCGTTGCGGTAGATGTTGTTCGCACACAGATTGTCGTGAGCCCCGACAGAGAGCGCGACAGCGTGGTTCCACTTTGCGTATGCCTGGCCCACGAGTCCGGCTTGGAAGAGACCCATGCCCTGACCGCCGTACTCCGGCGGGATCGTCAGGCCGAGCTGCCCCTGCTTTCCGAGCATCGGGAACAGATCCTCCGGCCACCACTCCTCGTCATCCATCCTCCGGGAGAGGGGATAGAGCTTCTCTCTGGCGAACCGCTCGGCCTCATCCAGGATCAGTCGATCCTCGGCATTCAGATCGAAGTCCCGAGCTTCCACGTGTACCTCTCTGGTCGATGTGGTGAATCATACTCACGTTGCAAACACCGTGCCATACGGAGTATGGATCGTGTAATGTGGGTATCACGATGGTACAACGTGAATCGTATTCACCAGAGCAGGATCGACGTTCAAGCCAACGATCGATCGAGATTCTCGAAGCTGCGCGGAGACTCTTTGCAGAGAAGGGCTTTGACGGGACCTCGATCAGCGACATTGCCGGCTCCGTCGGTGTTGCCGATGGAGCCATCTACAAACACTTTGCATCCAAACGCGCCCTGCTGTTCGAGGTCATCCGTGGGTTCTATGAACCGGTGATCGAGCTCGCGAGGGAGACCGTCAGGGGCATCCCTGACGTTCGTGGGCGGCTGCGTTATCTGATCTGGCTCCAGCTGCGAGCTTTTGCAGACGAGCCGGACGTATGCCGATTCATCATCGCTGAGGCACGGCCGATGCACGACTACTACGAGTCAGAGGTCGCAGATCTCAACCGGCGTTGGACGTCCCTGCTTGTAGACGTGATCAGAGACGGGCAGTCAGATGGCACGTTCCGCGACGATGTTCCGGCGACGATGGTCCGCGATCTCGTATACGGCGGTATCGAACACATCGCGTGGGGAGCAGCCACGGGCCACGGAGAGATCGACGTCGACAACGTTGCAGATGGACTCACTCGACTGGTCTGTCAGGGAATCGTATCGATGCCGGCCGAAGGCGAAGGGCTCGACGCACGGGTGACGAGGCTCGAAGGCCTGGTCGGACACGTTCGACCATGACCGTGCTTCGAACCTCGATCGATACACGATCCCAGGAGTTCCAGATGAACCTCGAAGCGATGAGAGGGCACATCGCGTCCCTGGAGGACCTGTTGGCCAAGGCGATCCTCGGCGGTGGTGAGAAGTACGTCGCCCGCCACCGGGAACGCGGGAAGCTGCTGGCGCGGGAGCGCATCGAGTTGCTCCTCGATCGAGACGCACCGTTCCTGGAGCTCTCTCCCGTTGCAGGTGCAAACACGGAGTACAACGTCGGTGCAGGCGTCGTTGTCGGCATCGGGGTCGTAAAAGGCGTCGAGTGTGTGATCGTGGCGAGCGATCCGACCGCCAAGGGTGGGGCGGTCAACCCCATCGGGTTGGCGAAAGGACTCAGGGCGCTCGAGATCGCCGCACAGAACAGGCTTCCCGTGGTGTACCTCGTGGAGTCGGCCGGAGGCGACCTGCCAAGACAGATCGATGTGTTCCTGCCGGGCGGTAGGACGTTTCGCGAACTGACGAGACTCTCGGCTGACGGGATTCCAACGATCGCCCTCGTCTTTGGAAGCTCGACCGCCGGTGGGGCGTATCTGCCGGGGATGTCAGATTACACCGTGTTCGTTGAGGGAAGGGCCAAGGTCTTTCTCGGTGGGCCGCCGCTGGTCAAGATGGCAACGGGTGAGGACTCCACAGACGAGGAACTCGGTGGTGCACGGATGCATGCGACGACCTCAGGCCTCGCCGACTTCATGGCCACAGATGAACTTGACGCGATACGTCTCGGACGAATGCTCGTGTCGAGGCTCAATTGGTCCAAGGTTGGTCGAGAGCCGAGCCACGCACCGGTCGAGCCGCTCCATGACCCCGAGGAACTTCTCGGCGTGGCTTCAGCGGATCTCAAGGTCCCGTTCGACATCAAAGAAGTGCTCTCGCGCATCGTCGACGGATCAGAGTTCGACGAGTTCAAACCTCTCTATGGAACCAACCTTGTGACCGGCTGGGCGCGGATCCACGGCTACGCAATCGGGATCCTCGCCAACCACAGAGGCATCCTGTTCTCAGAGGAATCCCAGAAGGCCGCCCAGTTCATCCAGCTGGCCAACCGTACGGACACACCGCTTCTCTTCGTACAGAACGTCACGGGGTTCATGGTTGGAGCGAGCTATGAGCAGGGGGGCATCATCAAGCATGGCTCGATGATGATCAACGCGGTTTCCAACAGCACGGTCCCTCATCTCACACTCCAGGTGGGCGGGTCATACGGTGCGGGCAACTATGCAATGGCCGGTCGACCGTACGACCCACGCTTCCTTTTCGTCTGGCCGAATGCCAGGACATGCATCATGGGAGCCGAACAGCTCGCCGGCACGCTCTCCATCGTCGCCAGGGCGGCTGCAGAACGCACCGGCACGGAGTTCGATGAAGAGGCCGATACACAGCGGCGGACGATGATAAAGATGAAGATCGAACAAGAGGAGCAGGCCGCGTATCTCAGCGGCCGTGTTCTCGATGATGGGATCATCGATCCGAGGGACACGCGCACTGTGCTCGGGATCGCTCTGTCCGTCGTCCATTCGGCACAAGTCGTTGGTGCCGACCGCTTCGGCGTATTCAGGATGTGATGTCGATGTTCTCGAAGATCCTGATCGCAAACCGCTCCGAGATAGCTCGGCGCATCATCCGTACATGCTCACAGATGGGCATCGCAACGGTCGTCGTGTTCTCTGACCATGACGTGCATGCCCCATTCGTCCACGACGCGGATGAAGCAGTTGCGTTGCCGAGGGGGTCGACCTACCTCGATTTGGAGGCGATCATCGAGGCGGCGGTGAAGACCCGCGCTGATGCGATCCACCCCGGCTACGGCTTTCTGGCCGAGA
>JAZFUH010000292.1:0-8918 GCA_036447125.1 Acidimicrobiia bacterium
TCGAGGTGGTCGTGGAGCACTGCCTTTGGCAGCATGGGAGATGCGCTGTCCTCCATCGGCAGAAGTTACCGAAGCCTTGGGTTAGTGGTATATGTGCCCGTGATCGACGCAGAGTCAACAATGTGGTCCTTCATTGCCGACGTCAACTCGTCGCGCGCGAACCCCGGAACCAGATCCAATGCCTCCGTGTCAAGTGCATAGACGGTGAACCTGTATCGGTGCGAGATCGAGTCATTCCATGGTGGTGCACATCCGTCGTACCCGTTCCAGTCCCCCTCGAGATCCGGGTCACCTGCGAACCACTTCGTGTAGTCATTCTCGCCATGTACTCCGACCGGCGAAGCGTCTGCCTGTTTACCTCGGGGTGTCACCCCGGTCGAGTGGGCGCCTTGTTCGATCACCCGGAGATCGGAGGGGAGGTTGGCGAGCAGCCAATGCGTGAACTCGGCTCGTTCGAGGTCTGCCGGCACCTCGCGGTCTTCCTGATTCACATCGTCCCCGACGCTCGGAGCATCGGTGTCTATGCACGTGACAACGAACGACCGCGCCGTTCCCGGAACGTCATCCCACGCGAGGTGTGGGTTGTTGTTCCCCGCAAATGTCACATGCCCCTCCTCGGCCGGCTCCGCGAGAGCGAACGCCCTTCCGATGGTCTCACCGTCTGTGATCGATGTGCTTGATAGCTCCACGCTGCACTCCTTTCGGCATAGTGCGACAATAGCGCTGTGGAAACGTCCCTCATCGTCCTCGGTTCCGGTCAAGATGGCGGTGCCCCGCAACTCGGCCACAGGTCCTCCGTCTCACCGCCTCGAAACGCTTCGAGCGTCGCCGTGATAGGAGCATCGGGAGCAGTGGTGCTGCTCGACGCTTCTCCCGACATCCGGGTCCAGAGCCAGATGCTTCTCGAGTCGCCGCTGTATCCACCCGGTCGTGATTCTCTGGTTGACAGTATCTTCATCACACATGCACACATGGGTCATTACTCAGGTCTGCTCCAATTCGGCAAGGAGGCCCTCGCCGCTGAGCACATTCCCCTCTTCGCAACCGATCGGTTCATCACGTTCATGGAACGAAACGAACCGTGGGGGGCACTTCTCAACAGCGGGCACTTGGATGCGATCCCGATCAATGGGCTCACTGCCGAAATCGACACGGAAATCACGATCACCGCAGTCCCGGTTCCCCACAGAGACGAGTTCTCGGACACGGTGGCCTTCAGTGTCAATGTGAACGGCAATCCGTGGGTGCTCTACCTCCCGGACATCGACGATTGGCCATCGTGGACTGACGCAGAATGTGAGATCGCTCGCCACGACGTGGTGCTGATGGACGCGACGTTCTCAGGGCCGAATGAGCTCGGTGACAGAGACATGGTATCGATCGGGCACCCCCTTGTCGTGGACACGATCGAGCGGTTCGCTCACCTCACCGCGAACACCCAGATCGTATTCACGCACATGAACCACTCGAATCCACTCGGCAACCCTTCCGCAGCCATCACCCAGCAGGCTTTGGATGCCGGCTTCACTACCGCACACGACGGCTTCACCTCAACGGTGGGGGAGTGAGATGGAGGACCTGACGCTTGCCGGACAGTTCCTCGTGGCAACGCCGATCATCGGTTCACCGCCGTTTGAGAAGTCTGTTGTGTTTCTCCTCGAACACGACGACACCGGAACGATCGGCGTGGTGATCAACCGTCCAACAGAACTTCTCGTAGAGGAACATCTGCCCGGCTACGGCGCCCTGCTCTCCGAACCTCCATTCGTCTTCCTCGGCGGACCGGTGAGCTCGGACACGGCGGTGGCCCTGGGCCGCGGAACGGCTCTCGACTTCCTGAGACCGAGCGCACATCCGCGAATCGGCATAGTGGACATGGAGCGACCCCTTGAAGGACTGGAGTCTCTTCGTATCTTCGCCGGGTACGCCGGATGGGAACCGACCCAACTCGAGGCTGAGCTCGCCGAAGGGGCATGGTGGGTATTGTTCCCCGACATCGACGAGCTGTTCACATCACAGGTCGATGGGATGTGGGAGCGAACCGTGGAACGTGCGCCGGGGAACATTCCTTTGTACGCAACGTACCCGACAGATCCGTCATCGAATTGAATGCCGACCCGCGACTCGCGATATGCGATATCCTCGTTTCGTGACCACAACCGCTCCGCGTCTACGGCCCTCACTCGTGGGTAATGCACCGGGTCTCACCTATGAGGCCGACCTGTGGACAGCTGGCGAGAGTGTCGTTGTCGGCATGGATGAGGTCGGGAGGGGAGCATGGGCAGGACCGCTCTCGGTCGGTGCGGTCGTCATTCCGCAGGATCGCCGAATCTACAAGATCCGGGACTCCAAACAGCTGACCGAGAGTGAAAGGGAATCACTCGTCGAGCGAATCAAGGAGTGGGCAATCGACTGGTCGGTTGGCCATGCTTCAGCCGCGGAGTGCGACCAACTCGGCATGTCTGAAGCCCAACGTCTCGCGGCACAAAGGGCACTCGGTCGCCTCACGAGGCAGCCGACCCGGGTGTTGGTGGACGGGCCGTGGGATTTCATCGGCAATGTCGATACGACGACGATCGTGAAAGGGGATACGATCTCGCTCAGCATTGCCGCTGCGTCCATCGTCGCGAAAGTCACGCGCGACCGGATACTGCGCAAGGAGTCCGACACGTTCCCCTGGTATTCGCTTCATGCAAACAAGGGGTATCCATGTCCGAAGCACCGAGCCGCCCTGCAGCTGTTCGGGCCTTCCACGATCCATCGACGTTCATGGTCATTCATGGCGAAGCTCCCGTGGTCCGGTATTCAAGGTTGCGACACCTTTGACGACCCTCTTACTTTGTTCTGATGCTGCTCCAGACCGTTCCGGGAATCGACGAGATCGTTGACGTTGACAGCGTCACCGGCTGGGATGTCGTCACTGCCATCGTGATCGTCGTCGTTGCAGTCGGGACCGCTGCGGTTGTCAGGCATTACACCAAGAAGCGACTCACATCGGTCAAGGGCATACCCGATGCAGTGCGTGCGACCATCGCCCGTATGACGGGATACGCCATTGTGCTGGTGGGCATCCTCCTGGCCATGCCATATCTTGGTTTTGACACTCAACCTGTAATGATCCTGCTCCTGGTGATCGGTCTGCTGGTGTTCTTCGGAGGGCGACCACTCATGGAGGATTTCACGGCCGGGATCATCCTTCAGGCGCGAAAACCCTTCGGTGTAGGAGATCTCATTCGACACGTGGACCACCTCGGCGTGGTCAGCGAGATCGATGGCAGAGCGACCGTCCTTGTCACTCCGGACGGTGTGACCGTGCGGATAGCGAACTCGGTGATACTCCGTGAGCCGATCGTGAACCTGTCCCGCGAGGGTGCTCGCAGAAGTACCGTCGACGTTGGAGTCGCATACGGAACAGATCTCGACCAAACGGTAGCGGTCCTCAGGGAGGCGGTGAATGGCCTTGATAACGTCCTTGCGGATCCACCTGCACTGATCGGAGTCGCTTCCTACGAGGAATCGGCGATACTCCTCCAAGTGTCGTATTGGCATGCTCCGATGGCAACCGATGAGATCGTGGCGCGTGACGAAGTGATGCGTTCCATCAGTCAGGCCCTCGCCCAAGCAGGTATCGTCATTGCATTCCCCCAGAGGGATGTCTGGTTACGCACCACACGGGACGACCCGCAGAATGAAGAGAGATCTAGATGACAGAACCCTTGAAAACCGGAACACCCAATCCCATCGACTTTCTTGAGATCGGAGATCTTCTCACTGGTGAGGAGCGGTTGCTGCGCGACACGGTACGCGGGTTCGTCGCGGACAGGGTGACGCCCTACGTCGCGGAATGGTTCGAACATGCGACCTTTCCCAGAGACCTCGTACGCGAGATGGGAGACCTTGGACTGCTCGGCATGCATCTGGAGGGCTACGACTGCGCAGGAACCAGTGCCGTCGCGTATGGGTTGGCCTGCACCGAACTCGAGGCCGGAGATTCGGGTGTCCGAAGTTTCGTCTCGGTTCAAGGTTCGCTCGCAATGTATCCGATCTGGGCCTTCGGATCCGAGGACCAGAAGCGGCAATGGCTCCCCCCAATGGCGGCAGGCGAGATCATTGGTTGCTTCGGATTGACAGAGCCAGACTCCGGATCAGACCCGGGATCGCTGCGGACCTCTGCGAAACGGGACGGTGAGGATTGGGTGCTGAACGGTACGAAGATGTGGATCACGAACGGATCGATCGCCGACGTCGCGATCATCTGGGCGATGACGGATGATGGCATTCGTGGATTCATCGTGCCGACCGACCTCGACGGTTTCACAGCGAACAAGATCGAACAGAAGATGTCACTCCGCGCATCCGTGACCAGTGAGCTCGTGCTCGACGGTGTTCGCCTCCCTCCTGACGCCATGTTGCCCGATGTCAAAGGATTGAGGGGACCGCTCTCGTGTCTCAATGAAGCGCGCTTCGGAATCCTGTTCGGAGTTGTTGGCGCAGCGCGCTCGTGCTACGAGACTGCGCTTGAATACTCCAAGGAACGGGAGCAGTTCAACAAGCCGATCGCAGCATTCCAGCTGACGCAACGCAAACTCGTTGAGATGATGATCGGCGTCAACACAGGAATGCTGCTTGCGCTCCACCTTGGCCGTAAACGTGACGAAGGGTCCCTCTCTGCCGAGCAGGTGAGCTATGGGAAACTGACCAACGTTGCAATGGCGCTCGACGTGGCCCGCGAGGCGCGAAGCGTGCTCGGTGCAAACGGCATCACTCTCGAGTACCCGGTGATCAGACACATGAACAATCTCGAGTCTGTTTACACGTACGAGGGAACGAACGAGATACATACTCTCATTCTTGGCCAGGCGATCACGGGCATCGCTGCGTTCGAGTAGAGAACCTGTCACCTCCGATGTCAGAACAGCGCCTCGTCCTCGCATCCAGTTCGCCGCGACGTTCGCTGCTCCTCGCCAGCGCGGGATTTCCACACGTTGTCCGCGTAGGCGAAGTTGACGAATCCATGTTCGAGGGTGAGTCCGTCCCAGACGCAGTGCTGCGAATCTCGCACCTCAAGGTTCACTCCGTGTCCCGAGGGGAGGGCGAAGTCGTTTTGGGAGCTGACACAACGGTCGTTCTCGATGGAACTCCTTTCGGAAAGCCGGTGAGCGCCAACGATGCCAGAAGGATGCTTGAAAGCCTCTCGGATCGAACACATTCAGTCCTCACCGGCTGGACGGCTGTTGGCGACCGGGGAGAACGATTCGGAGTCGCGGAGTCCCGGTTGACGTTCAAGTCGCTGACCAGCAGCGCGATCCGATCATACGTTGATGACATGCAGCCATTTGACAAGGCAGGTGCGTATGCCCTCCAGGGTGACAATGGAAGACTTGTGGCAGATGTCATTGGCTCGAGGGCCAATGTCATGGGGCTTCCGCTTCGCGAAGTAGTCGAGGCCCTTGAAGACCTCGGGATCGAGCGCTCAGCCCCGGATCGCTGAACCCATCAGTTTCACCAGGTCTCCGGTCCTGCCTGTTGCGCTGTAGTTGACAAGATATTCACCGGTGATGTGCATCCGCTTGTTCGACAAGTACCAGATCGGCTTTGGCGCAAGATGCAGTTCACCCTTGGTCAACGTTCGGTGGGTCGGAGCGAACGGGGCCCGATAAATCGACTTCTGCGTGTCGCTGAGCATCAACGTGTTGTGGACGACTCCGACACCACTACCGATTTCCGTCCGAGTCTGGCCGGGAAACGCTCCCCAGGGACATCGTGACTGCAGATACACGGCAGCATTCCAGATGTTGATGCCGATCCCGCCGTAGCGCAGGTCCTCCAGCGCACGCTCGAAACTGGCTCTGTGTGCCTTCTCTGTCTTGGGGTGGATGATGATCGTTGCGCCGAGGGTCCCCACAAGGACATCATTTGCGAAGGCAACCGCGTTCTCCAGGTAGGAAGGCACGTCCGGGCTTGGCAGCCTCACGACCGAGAGCGCCGGCGCAAAATACTCCGTGTTGAATGCCGGGTCCTCCGTCGCTCCCGCGTCGAGGCCCGTAACGAGGAATCGCTTGTGAACGGCCCCAAACGTCTCGATGGTGCCTGACCCGGCAACCACGGCCTCACATCGTTCGTCCACACCCGGGTAGTACGGATCCCTGTCGTCCAGAGCGGTCATCCGGACGCGGATTTCGTCGAGGAACGCGTCTGCAAGCTCCCACGAGTCGGGAAGGACAAGAATCTGGGCTGCAACACAGTTGAACCCTGAATTGTTCATCTTCTGCGTGATGACATGGTCGGCATGGAACCTGAGATCGGCCCTTGACCAATCGCCGGGCACGACAATCGTCGGATTCACGCCTCCGAGCTCTGCACTGATGGGTTTCGGGTTGATCGGCATGTCTGCCTCACGGTTCCGGGTCCCGTCACTACCAACCCCATAGCGGATGGCGTTGTAGGTAGCGGCGCTACCGGTGAGATGAATGGAATCGACTCCATCGTGCGAGACCAGATACTTTCCAACGTCAGCGTCGCCATACACCATTCGCACAAACCCGTCCGCGACGAGCCCGCCGAAGATGTCTTCGAACACCTCGCCGAGGTATTCATTGACAGGGTTCATCTTGAGGATCGCAACCTCGCCTTCGTTGTACAGCTTGTAGATCACGTCGAGTGGAGCGATCGAGGCCACGTTCCCCGCTCCCATGACCGCGCAGACCGATCCATCCGGGTCTTTGCGCGCATAGAATTCCGCCACAGAATCTTCGACCTCGTCGATGCTGATTCCAGGATTCATCCACACTTCAGCCCTCGAACCCGAGAACAAGAGCTTCTCGACGGTCGTACCCGGCATGACATCAACCACCACCTGGCCATCGTGGCGTACCCTGACGTTGAATCCGTCGAGGATGTCTGAGCCATCCCGAATCCGGGACAGAGTGAGAGCAAGGCTGTTCAGGGCATCGATGACGCTGAAAGGGCCGGCAATCCACTCCTCACCTGCGAGGGGAGATGTCATCTCGAGGCCCTTTGCGCTGGTTGCAAGTTCAACCCAGCGGCGTGCGTGCGTGAATGTGGCTCTGCGAATTTCCTCGACGTGTCCGAGCTTGTCCTCCACGGGCAGTCTGGCCCATCGGGTCTTCGAGGCCTGCAGGTCTGAGATGGCGCTGTCGATATGTTCTGTGTCCATGGAGGAAACCTAGTGTCCTGTCACAGACATGGAGCCGCGTCTCACCGGCCCTCGACGCGGCGGCTTGGGTACTATCGCCTGATGGATATCTCAGGTTCAGCAGCCATCGTGACAGGCGGAGCGTCCGGACTCGGAGCAGCGACCGCGCAAGCACTCGTCGACAGGGGCGCGATCGTCACCCTCATCGACCTCAACGCAGAAGCCGGGGACGCAAAGGCAACGGAACTCGGCGGGTCAACCCTGTTCGTCCAGGCTGATGTGACCGATCCAGATGCCATCGGCGAGGCGGTCTCAGTGGCGGCCGAGAGCGCGCCTCTTCGCATTACGGTCAACTGCGCTGGCATCGCGATCGGTGCGCGAACGGTTGGCAGGGAGGGGGAGCCCGCAGACCTTGCTGCGTTCGCCACCGTGATCAGGGTAAATCTCATAGGCACGTACAACGTGTCAAGCCAAGCCGCTGCAGCCATGTCAGAGAACGAACCACTTGAGCATGGCGAACGTGGCGTGATTGTCAACACGGCGTCAGTGGCAGCGTTCGACGGCCAGATCGGACAGACTGCATACGCAGCATCAAAGGGCGGTGTGGTCGGCCTGACCCTTCCGATGGCGCGGGATCTCTCTTCGATCGGAGTGCGGGTCAATTGCATTGCGCCAGGGATCATCGACACGCCCCTCCTTGGGGGACTCAACGACGAGATCCGGGAGGCCCTTGCAGCCAACGTGCCGTTCCCAAAGCGCCTCGGTACGCCGGAAGATTTCGCCTCCCTGGCAGTCGAACTCATCTCCAATGGTTACATGAATGGCGAAACCATACGGCTCGACGGAGCCCTGCGAATGGCGCCCCGTTGATCCAAATTGATTTCCACGACAACGACTTCCTCCACGACCCGTATCCGACCCTCAACTCGGTGCGGGAAGAGACGCCCATCTTCAGACAAGCAAAGGACAAGAACGGCAAGGAGATGTGGTTCCTCACACGCCACGACGACATCCACCGCGCGCTCCGCGACCGCAGGTTGGGACGCAGCTTCGAACATGTCCTATCTGGGGCCGAAGTCGGCGTGACTCCGCCGCAGCAGGATTGGAAGCCGTTCACCGAGCTTGAACGCTGGTCGATCCTCCAGCTCGAACCGCCGGAGCACACCCGCATCAGGACGCTTCTGTCGAAGGAATTCACCCCGAAACGGGTGGCAGGGCTTCAGCCCCGCATGGTCGAGATCGTTGACGACCTACTCGATGCCGCTGACCCGGATGCGTTCGAATTGCTGAGCGACTTCGCCCAGCCTTTGTCCCTGCACATTATGTGCGAATTGCTCGGAGTCCCGTTCGAGGACCGAGAACTGCTTCTGGACTGGTCACATCGTATCGTCAAGATGTACGAGCTGACCACGACGGGTGATCAGATCGCGTCAGCCATCCAGGCATCGAAGGAGTTCACCGAGTGGACACAGGAGCTCATAACGAAGCGACGAACGAGCCCGACAGATGATCTCATATCAGGACTTTGCACCGCGGAGACCGATGAAGGGCGCCTCACAGACGATGAGATAACTTCAACAGTCGTGCTTCTCCTGAATGCCGGCCATGAGGCAACGGTCAACACACTCGGCAACGGAATCGTTGCGCTCCTCGAGTATCGAGATCAGTGGATACGACTCGTCCACGGAGATGTCGATTATCGCACTGCGCCGGAGGAGCTGTTCAGATACGACTCGCCTCTCCAGCTCTTTGAACGCTGGGT
>JAZFUH010000293.1:0-2164 GCA_036447125.1 Acidimicrobiia bacterium
CGTCGAAGAGGGATGCGAACACGTTCCCACCCGCAAGTGCGACACGCCTGAGTTCCTCGAGTGCAGACTCCGCTTCCTTTCCAGAACGCGAGTGGAGTGACTCCAGATCCGCGATGAGGCGCGACTTGTCCTTCTCGGTGGAACGGATCACCTCGGTTGGTCGCACGAAGGGCGAGCCTTCCGCAGACAGGAAGGTGTTGACGCCGATGATGGCAAGGGCACCTGAGTCCTTCATGTGCTCGTACTTGAGCGACTCCTCCTGAATCTTGGAGCGCTGGTACATCGTCTCCATTGCGCCGAGCACGCCACCTCTGTCCGTGAGGCGGTCGAATTCAACGAGGACGGCCTCCTCGACGAGGTCGGTCAGTTCCTCGATGATGAACGAACCCTGAAGCGGGTTCTCGTTTCGGGCAAGGCCGAGTTCCTTGTTGATGATCAGCTGGATGGCAAGAGCCCGCCGGACGGAGCCTTCGGTCGGCGTCGTGATCGCTTCGTCGTATGCGTTTGTATGAAGAGAGTTGCAGTTGTCGTAGATCCCATAGAGCGCTTGGAGCGTCGTGCGGATGTCGTTGAACTCGATCTCCTGGGCGTGCAATGATCGACCGGAGGTCTGGATGTGGTATTTCAACTTCTGGGACCGCTCGCCTGCGCCGTACAACCCTCGCATCGCCTTGGCCCAGATTCGTCGTGCGACGCGCCCGATGACGGCGTACTCCGGGTCGACGCCATTGGAGAAGAAGAAACTGAGGCTTGGAACAAAGTCGTCAATGTCCATGCCGCGTGAACGGAAGTACTCAACGAAAGTGAAGCCGTTTGCAAGCGTGAATGCAAGCTGACTGATCGGGTTCGCACCGGCTTCTGCCATGTGGTAACCGGAGACGGACACGGAGTAGAAGTTCCGTATGTCGTTGTCGATGAAGTACTGCTGAATGTCGCCCTGCATCGAGAGCGCGAACTCAGTCGAAAAGATGCATGTGTTCTGGGCCTGATCCTCTTTCAGGATGTCTGCCTGGATGGTGCCACGCACGGCCGCAAGCGTTTCCGTCCTGATGCGGTCATATGTGTCGGGTGGAAGAACATCTTGCCCGGTGACACCCAGGAGCAGGAGACCGGACCCATCATGGCCGGGAGGGAGGTCACCGTGATACGCCGGGCGTTCCCTGCCTGTCTCCCCAAAGCGTCGGGCGATCTCGGACTCAACGGTTTCGAGCAGGTCGTTGTCACGAATGTACCTCTCACAAGCCTGGTCGACCGCGGTGTTGAAGAGGAAAGCAAGCATCATCGGGGCCGGACCGTTGATCGTCATCGACACCGATGTTTTTGGATCGAGGAGGTCAAATCCCGAATAGAGCTTCTTGGCGTCGTCGAGAGTCGAGATGGAGACGCCGGAGTTGCCGACCTTGCCATAGATGTCCGGTCTGCGGTCTGGATCCTGTCCGTAGAGCGTCACGGAGTCGAAGGCGGTTGAGAGGCGCGCCGTGGGCATTCCTGATGCAAGGTAGTGGAATCGTCGGTTCGTCTGCTCGGGGCCACCCTCACCGGCGAACATCCTTGTCGGGTCTTCCTGCTCATGCTTGAACGGGAACACGCCTGCCGTGAAGGGGAAGCGCCCTGGGAGATTCTCCTGGGCGAGCCAGCGGACACGGTCTGCCCACCCGTCGAACCGGGGATGGATGACCTTGGGAAACGTCGTTCCTGACATCGTCTCGACCTCGTTGTCGATGACGATCTCGCTGCCACGCACCTCATATGTCACGTTGCCTCCCGCATGCGCCTGGACCTCGTCGTCCCACGATTCGAGGGCGGAGAGCAGATTCTCGGGAATATCTGCAGTCAGTTGCTTCTCAAGATCGGCCAGCGGAGCGGCGGGAGCTAGGGCGCTGACACGGGTAACAGCCTGAAGGTTGCCGGCCGCGACGGCGGCCTTCGCCGCGTCACCGTCATATGCGCGAATCATGTCGGTGATCTCGGAGAGGTAGCGCACACGGGACCGCGGAATGATCGGGTCGCCACCGGTGCGCCCATCGCGGTGGTGCACGGTGCCAAGGGCATCGGGGAAGCGGTCCTGGACGATTCTCATGATCCACTCATAGAGCCGCTGTGTTCCGTCGTCATTGAAGCGCGATGCGATCGTGGCAACGACGGGGAGGTCATCGTCAGATAC
>JAZFUH010000294.1:0-2706 GCA_036447125.1 Acidimicrobiia bacterium
CGAAACAGGTACATCGGACGGCGTTGTTGCCACACATGACTACGTCCGCAGGTACTGGATTCCGGTCATCGGCCCGGGGGCGGTCGCAGACCTGCTTCGACTCACCGCCGCCGCACAGAGCGGCCGCTCCCTACCTGAGCCAGTCCACCTGGCCTCGCTGCTCCGGCTCGGACTCGCACACAGATCGCAAGACACGGTGTTCGTCCCTGCGACCGTTCGGACGCTCGACCGCACACTGGTGCGCAGACTTCCGCCGTCACTGCGTCGATCACATCCACACCGTTCGCCCGCTTGATCGTTGAGTTGAGCAGCACATGTTGTTCTACCCTTCCGGTTGATGACCAACACGAAACACGGCGTATCAGCTCTCGAGGCACAACGTGCCGACTTCCCATTGATCTTCGACATCCGTGCAATCGCAGCGTCGACACCGATCATGCCAACCGCCAGGCCGGTGAGCGCAGACGAGCTCACATCGAACCCTGATCGTTTCATCGAGTCGACCGAGATACCGGTCCTCATCGTCTGCGATATCGGTGTTCGCTCAGCAGTCGTCACAGACCTGCTCCGCGCGGCTGGCTACAGCCAGACAGTCTCCCTCGAAGGCGGGATGGAAGGATGGATTGCGACAGGTCTCCCACTCTTTTCGCCCGTCGGTCTGACACCGGAGGAGTACCGCAGATACGACAGACAGTTGAAGCTTCCCGACTTCGGTGTCGCTGGTCAGCAGGCCCTCGGGAACGCTCGAGTGGCCGTGGTCGGGGCGGGTGGGCTCGGAGCTCCGGTGCTCGCGTACCTCGCCGCAGCAGGTGTCGGGAGCCTCACGATCATCGATTCTGATGATGTCGAAGTCTCGAATCTCCACAGACAGCCGATCTATCGAACAAAGGATGTCGGAGAGGGGAAGGCTCGAAGAGCAGCGGACTTCGTCGCGGCCCTCAATCCCGAAGTAGCCGTTGAGGCACGCTCACTGCGCCTCGACGACACGAACGCCCTCGAAGTACTCGCTGGTCACGACATCGTGGTGACGTGCACGGATAGCTTCGACACGGCGCACGCCATCAACGCAGCGGCCGTGGAGTTGGGGATTCCCCTGGTGTTCGGGTCCGTATATCGCACGGAGGGGCAACTCGCTGTCTTTGATGCCAGAAGTGGACCCTGTTATGCCTGTGTGTTCCCATTCGATGCCGATGGGTCATCGCTGAGCTGCTCGATCGTTGGTGTCCTCGGCCCGGTCACGGGAGTGGTCGGATCGATGCAGGCCGGCGAGGTTGTGAAGCTGCTCACGGACATCGGAGATTCGAGTGGCCGAAGGCTCGGCCTTTATGACTCACGAACACAGACGATGGATTCGGTATCGATTCGAAAGAACCCCGCCTGTCCAGTGTGTGGCGGAGCCGGCGATTGAAGATTCGCCGCTAATCCCAGATATTCAGCTTTCCACTAATGCCGATGCGAACCCGATCGATCCCTGAAGAGGCAGACATGGACTTCGTCAATGCCTTGACGGCGGTCGGTGCTTGGGTGGCCGTAGTGGTGGTCTGTGGTTGAGCGGTCGAGGTCGTTGGCGATGTCGATGCCGCGGTCGTGGCCACCGGCGGCTGAGTGGTCGTCGTCGTGGTCGGCACCGGCGGCTGAGTGGTCGTCGTCGTGGTCGGCACCGGCGGCTGAGTGGTCGTCGTCGTGGAGCCGCCGTTCAGCCCCGGTGCGGCCTTCATGAACACGACCGTCACCCAGTTCACACCCGCTGCGTCTGCCTTCACACCGACACCTACGTAGTTGTAGTCGCCGAGAATGTTCCCTCTGTGGCTCGACGAGGCCATGAATGCGCTGTGCAGAGAGTTGAGATCGACACCCATGCCGACGTTCTCCCCGAGTTTCTGCCACACGCCCGTGACGCTACTGAGTGATGTGTTGTGGTATATCTCGCCTCGATCCATCATGCGAGCGCTGTGGGCACGGGCGTCGTCTGTGAGATCCCAGTATGTCTCGAGAGGTGCAAGGCCACTGGCTGCGCGGCTGGAGTTGATCTTGGCGACAAGTGTGCCTTCGGGACCGGCGAATGCCGGGATGGCCATGCCCATGACCATGATGGTGACTGCCAGGACTGTGACGAGGTATCGGTGAGTTGCCCGCATCTTCGAGGTTCCTTCTACGGAGAGCATTTGAATTACTACTCTCCGTATCGGACACCCGACACGAACGGTTTAGGGAATTATCAGGTCCTCCTCTTGCGGGAGGACAGCAGAGCGACGGAGTCGTGATGCAGGAGGGGGTGCGAGCCTGCGAGCCCAGGGTGGATCGGGATCTGGCGGCTAGTTTTCAGCCAGGGCTCGTGCCACCTCAACGAGCGTCCGCACACCAAAGCCCGTGCCGCCCTTCGAGATGTAGTGCTCGGCCTTGTCTGCCCTCGCCGGACCGGCGACATCGAGGTGCACCCAGGGCGTGTCGCCAACGAACTCAGACAGGATGAGCCCAGCGGTGATCGCTCCACCCCAGCGGCCAGCAATGTTCTTCATGTCGGCAATATCAGATTCGATGAGTGGCTTGTATTCCGATTCGAGAGGCATGCGCCACATCTTCTCTCCCGCTGCTGTGGCTGCAGACACCACAAGTTCGGCCGCATCGTCATCTGAAGCGAAGAGGCCACCGATCGACGGCCCGAGCGCAACCTTGCACGCACCTGTGAGCGTGGCGATATCCACG
>JAZFUH010000295.1:0-2861 GCA_036447125.1 Acidimicrobiia bacterium
CGGGGTCGATGGTGTGTCACTGCCTACAGTTCCGGATGCGGACGCGATTGCAGTCGCCCTCGTCAACGGGCATGTCGACAGAGACAGGGAACAGGTGCTTGCCTCGGTGATCTCTGCTCGGCGCCCCAATACCGCCGTGAGTCTCTCATCTGTCGTTGCGGGCGAGTTCCGGGAGTACGAGCGCATCTCGACGACGGTCCTCAACGCCTACCTTTCACCCGTAATCGGCACCTATCTCAAGGCACTCGAAAAGCGGCTCGTGGATTCAGGCGCAGTCGGAAGCTTCGGCGTGATGCGATCATCTGGAGGGCTGATGGATATCGCCGACGCCTCGGCACTTCCTGCTGCGGTTCTCCTCTCCGGACCGGCAGGTGGCGTGGTCGCTGCGGCGGCCTTTGCGGACGAACTCGGATATGACAGGATCGTTTCATTCGATATGGGCGGAACGTCGACCGATGTTTGTCGGATAGAAGATGGGGTCATAGAAATTTCCCACGAACGCAGCATCGACGGGTACACATGTCGTCTTCCATCGGTTGGCGTGCACACCGTTGGTGCTGGTGGCGGCTCGATCGCTTGGGTCGATCCCGGTGGTGCGCTGCGAGTGGGACCCCGAAGCGCTGGAGCGAACCCGGGACCTGTTTGTTACGGACGGGGCGGCACAGAGGCGACCGTGACCGATGCGAACGTCGTCCTTGGCCGGATTGCATCTGACACGAAGCTCGGAGGCCGCCTTGACCTCGATCTGGCCATGGCCGAAGCGGCTATCGGAGCACTTGGGGACCACCTTGGACTGTCCATCGTCGAAACGGCGCTTGGGATCGTGCAGATCACCGAGGAGGTGATTACGGGGGCCATCAGGACCGTGTCTGTGGAGAAGGGGAGCGATCCGCGAGGTGCCCATCTCGTCGCCTTCGGTGGTGCAGGCGGCCTGCACGCAACTTCGCTTGCTCGATCACTTGGTATGGCAGGAGTGGTCATACCGCCCTTCGGAGGAGTGTTTTCGGCGCTCGGTCTGCTCCTCTCTCCTCCTCGATCTGATGCCGTACGATCGGTTCTTGTGCGCGATGAGAACTTCGGGCCCATCGGCGAAACGGCAGACGATTTGAGCGCTGAGGTGCTTGATGCCCTGAGGCGTGCAGGCTTCGATGACGCAACAGTCACGTTCTCCGTCGATACGCGATACCTGGGGCAGGCCCACGAGATCTCGGTTCCGTGGAGCCGCGGCGATGGCATGGCGGACGTGCGTGAAAGATTCGGCAGCATTCATCTGACACGAAACGGATTCGCCAGACCCGATGATGCGATCGAGATCGTAGCGATGCGAGGTGTCGGCCTCGCCACCCCTGCACTGACGATCGAGGATGTCTCCCATTGGAAACCGACTGCGCAGAGATCCGATGGCCGCCGAAATGTCGGCACCAGGGAGGGAACGGTATCTGCCCTCGTTGTGAACAGGGCTGCACTCGACGCAGGTGATGTGATCCGCGGTCCCGCGGTTATCGAAGAAGTCGAATCGACGACGTTCCTCGCCTCCACCGATACTGCGGTCGTGCACGATTCCGGCGCGATAGAGGTGACATGGTGACGATCGACCGGATCGCCCTCGAGGTGATGCGAAGCCAGATGTCGAGCATCGCACAAGACATGGGCGTCGTACTGCGAATGACCGCGTTCTCGCCGAACATCAAGGAGCGAGCCGACTGCTCCGCTGCGGTCTTTACTCCGGGTGGTGAGATGCTTGCCCAGGCTGAGCACATCCCCGTCCATCTCGGCTCGATGCCTGCCTCGGTGGCTGCAGTGATCGAGCTCTTCGGAGAGGATCCACAGCCTGGTCTCCAGTATGCGGTCAACGATCCCTTCTGTGGGGGAACGCACCTCAACGACCTCACTCTCGTCCGGTCGGTCCATGTTGGGAACAGACTTGTAGCGTGGGTCGGCAACAGGGCCCATCACGCCGATGTCGGAGGAGAGGCTCCGGGATCGATGCCGGCCCATGCGATACGTGTCGATCAGGAAGGCATCGTTGTGTCGCCGATGGTGGCAGTGCGCGACTCGGTCTGGACCGAGGAGTTCATCGGGCCGTTCCTCGCTGCAACCCGGACACCGATTGAACGACGTGGCGACCTCGCGGCACAGCTCGGAGCGAACGAGGCGGGAGCACTCCGGCTTGGATCGCTCATCGAGCGATACGGCGCGAACACGCACGCGATGATGTCGGTATCGCTCATGACCTATGGCGAACGGCGTATGCGTGGAGCGATCGCTGCGTTGCCTGACGGCACGTCGTCATTCACCGACCACATGGAGTGGAAGGAAGAACTCCTCCCGATCGTCGCAACGGTCACCATCGATGGTGAAGAGCTCACAGCCGATCTGTCGGCTTCATCAGACCAGGTACAGGGGAACATAAACGCCGTTCGTGCTGTCTCGGGCTCCTGTCTCTCCTATGCGGTCCGGGTCGCGACTGATCCGACGATCCCTGCAACAGGTGGTGCCCACCGACCCCTCCATCTTGTGACCCGTCCAGGGTCGATCGTCGACGCTGTATCACCGGTCGCCGTTGCAGCCGGCAATGTCGAGACTTCCCAGCGGATTTCCGACGCGATCCTTGGTGCGTTGGCAGCCTTCGCACCGGACAGGGTCCCTGCCGCAAGTCAGGGCACGATGAACAACGTCCTCATTGGCAACGACAGATTTGCCTATTACGAGACAGTCGCCGGAGGTCAGGGTGCACGGCCGAGGCGTGACGGCCAATCCGGTATCCAGACAGGTATGACGAACACCAGGAACACACCGATCACATCCCTTGAGACGCACTATCCGTTCACAGTCACCCGATACAAGCTCCGAACGAGCAG
>JAZFUH010000296.1:0-12950 GCA_036447125.1 Acidimicrobiia bacterium
GAGAGATCGTCCCACTTGTTGAGAACGATGATGAGACCTGCTCCTGCCTTGGCGATCTCCTCTGCAAGGCGTTGCTCCTGGTGCGTTGCACCCCTCTGGCCATCCACAACGAAGAGCACGACATCAGCCTGTCGGACTACATCGTGGGCTCTCAACACCGAGTAGTAATCGGTGTCGTCCTTGATCTTCGTGTGGCGCTTGATACCGGCTGTGTCGATGACCTCGAAGAACTCTCCATCGATGTTCACGATCATGTTTATCGGGTCTCTCGTCGTGCCCGGTACGTCGGAGACGAGTACACGGTCAGATCCGGCAAGCCTGTTGAGCAACGTCGACTTCCCGACGTTCGGCCTTCCGACGATGGCGAGACTTGCGATTGCGTCCGGGTCGGCATCGCCATCGAGATCTGTCGGTAAGGAGTCAACAAGTAGGTCGAGGAACTCTCCCGCGTTTCTTCCCCCAAGGGCAGACACGGGGATCGGGTTACCGAGTCCGAGGCCCCAGAGATGTGCGAGATCGGATTCGATTGCAGGCGAATCGACCTTGTTCGCTGCGAGCAGATACGGAACGCCGGACCGTTGGAGGATCCGCGCAATGCCCATGTCGTCGTCTGTGATCTCGCTGGTTGCATCGGCCACGAAGACGACGAGATCCGCGCCAGATACGGCGATCTCAGCCTGTTCGCGAATGTCGGATGCGAGATGCTCCTGGGGGCGGGCTTGCCATCCGCCTGTATCGACGACATGGAACTCGTGGCCTGCCCACTCTGCATCGAACTGTCTGCGGTCGCGGGTCACGCCCGCTTCCTCGTTTGTGACCGCGGCCTTACGACGGACGATCCGATTCACCAGCGTCGATTTGCCGACGTTCGGGCGCCCGAGGATCACGACTATCGGCATCCTGGTCATCGTGCAGCCCCTACAAGGCCCGCGGCTGTCGCTGGTGCCACCACGACTGGTGCTGTTGCAACCTCTGCGACGGCAGCCAGCGCCACGTCATCGATGAAGGCGTCCCCGGAGAGGGCGACGTCCGGAATGACGTATGCCCCTGCGGGTCCGGTGTCGTTTTTGATCGTCCTGATTATGTCCTCTCCAACCATCAGACCGGCAACGGCCGTATTTCCACCGAAATAGTCGTTCGGAACCTCAAGGATCCGTATCTTTCGGCCTGCCAGGCGTTCCAATCGGCTTCTCACCGGCTCCAGCACGGCACCGCCGTAGATCCCCGTCATTACGACGAGGGGCCCGGCATCGGCATGTGGATCCGGAGCCTCATGCCGCACTGCCCGGTAGCCCTCTGCCGGGGCAGCGGGCATGGATCGCCACTCCCCTGTGACGATAGGCGCCGTAGAGGACGAACCGTGTTCGATGCGCTCGATCTCGTCATAGAAAGCCCGGATCATGCCGATCCCGTTCTCATGTTGAGCAAAGCCCTCATATGCATCTGCACCGGGCACCTCTCTGTGTGCAGTGACGAACAGCTCGTCCGAAGCCTGGAATATCTGTCTTCCAAGGATCCCCATTGCCTGTTCCCGCCAGAAGTCCACGATCGCGAGGTCTCGGTCGGCTTCCTGTGACGTGTGCACTCGGAGGCTCGCTTCGGTGTTGTACTTTGAGAGCCCGAGTGGAACGATGCCAAGGGTCGCCAGCGCAGGGAAGCGGGTGATCGTCTCAGCCAGCGTTCGCTCGAGCACATCACCGTTGTTGATATCGGGGCACAACACGACCTGGCCATGCACGATGATCTCGTTGTCAAGAAGGGCTTCGAGCCACCTGAGGCTGGTTGCCCCTCGTCTGTTTCGCAGCATGTCTGCTCTGACATCTGGATCAGTTGCGTGGATCGACACATACAACGGACCGAGCCGATCTTCGACGATGCGAGAGAGATCGAGCTCTGTGAATCGTGTAAGTGTCGTGAAGTTGCCGTATAGGAACGAGAGCCGATAGTCATCATCCTTGAGATAAAGCGACTTTCGCATCCCTGGAGGTAGCTGATAGATGAAGCAGAACGCACAGTGGTTGTCGCACGTCTGTACGCGATCGAAGATCGACGAACCGAGACGCAGCCCGATCGGTACGCCCTCGGCCTTGGCGACGATCGTCTCGAATTCTCTGCCATCCCGCAGAAGTACGAACACAGGATCGGGGTCGTCAACGAGCTGCTGGTACTCGATCACATCGTTTGGGATCACTCCGTTGATCGATATCAGTTCATCGCCCGCACGAAGACCTGACGCTTCAGCAGGAGAGCCCGGAATCACCTCGAGAACAGTTGGCAGGGACATGGCGGTGAGGATACCGTGCTGCCTCCGAACAACGGGCCCGACCTCCTAACCTCTCGGTATGACAACCAAAGTTCTGCTTGCGGAACCGCGAGGGTTCTGTGCAGGCGTCGAGATGGCGATCAAGGCTCTCACATGGATGGTCCAGGTGTTCGAAGCTCCGGTGTACTGCTACCACGAGATCGTTCACAACGGTGCCGTGGTAGCGGCATTCGAAGAGGCGGGCGTCGTGTTCGTCGACGAGATAGCTGAGGTTCCCGAAGGCAGGCCGGTGATGCTCTCCGCCCATGGTTCCGCCCCAGAGGTGGTGGCTGCCGCCGAGAACAATGCCGCTGTCATGATCGATGCCGTTTGCCCGTTGGTCACAAAGGTCCACCATGAGGTGCGACGGATGGCAGACAAGGGTTACGAGATCATCTACGTCGGGCACGAAGGTCACGATGAGGCAATCGGTGCCATGGCAGAGGCACCCGCAGCCGTCCAGCTGGTCGACCCCAGGGTCGGTCTGGATACGTTTTCATCTGACGGGAGCTCCCGTGTCGCGTTGCTTGCCCAAACGACGCTCGGTCTCTACGAATGGGAGGGCGTGTTGTCCGATGCCCAGGATCGGTTTCCCGACCTTTGGACGGCTCGCAAGAGTGATCTCTGTTATGCGACGACGAATCGCCAGTCTGCGATACAGGAACTTGCCGGGAAATCAGATCTGCTGCTTGTGGTCGGCTCAGAGAATTCATCGAACACCCAGGCCCTCGTCAGGGTCGGGAGGAACGCTGGAGTCCCGACGTATCGTGTCGAAAGCGCAACCGATATCGATCCCGCGTGGCTGGAGGGAGCAGACATTGTGGGTGTTACGGCCGGGGCATCCGCGCCGGATCAGCGCGTGCAGAAGGTCATCGAGCGTGTCGCACCAACCGACGGAATCGAGAAGGTACGAGTGACATCCGAGGACGAATATTTCCCTCTCCCCCCGAAGCTCAGACGTTTCATGGCGGCCCTTCAACCGCTCATCGAGGGTGGTTTCGCATGTCGAACCGTGGGGGTTTCCGGCCCGATCGAGAACGACAGAGACTTCACCGCAACAGAGGCCCTCACGATCCTGGGGCTCTGACGGAACTCCGCCATCTGATGTGATTGCATCGACCGTTCAGTGTGCAGTTCGTGTCATAGCTGCTGTTCATACTGTCTCGTATGAGCACTTCGACTTCAGCGATGCACACGGTGGATGACTCGCCGCAGGCTCCCGACGGTCACCATGACGATGGTTGGGAGACTGACTTCCCCCGACTCTCCGGCGAGTCGTCCGCCGGTGACACGATCCCCGATGGGTTGGATCGCATGAGACCCGGTCCTGTCCTTGGCACATACCTGTCCACCGTCGACATCGAACGGCTGTCCGGGTATGACCGGGTAGTTGTCCTGCGTGCACATCAACGCATGGTGTCGCACTATCAGGCCAAGCTGTATGAGGGCATGACTTCGATCTGTGACGTTTTCCTTGAAAACGGTGATGATCCGGTGGACGCCTCGATGTCGGCCGCAGCCGAGATACGGGCTGCACTGCATCTGACGCATCGCTCGGCCGATGTTGAACTCTCCTTTGCGCTGGAACTGCGCCGGCGGCTCCCCAGAGTATTTGAGATGCTGCAAAGCGGTGAGCTCGACTACCGGCGTGCGCGGACCATCGAGCGTGGCACCTGTCACCTCTCGACTGCTGCAGCACAGAGTGTCGTCGATCGTATAGCCGAGTCGGCAACCGAAATGACGACAGGCCAGTTGCAGGCTCGGGTCCGAAGGCTGTGTATCGAGGCGGACCGCGAGGAGGCAAGGGAACGGTACGAGCGGGCGGTCCGTGACCGGAAAGTTGTTGCTGATCCGACGACTGAAGGCACAGCGAACTTACTGGGTCTCGATCTGGCACCCGACCGGGTGGCAGCGGTGAGCCGCAGGATCAATGCCATTGCCAGATCCCTCCGAGGCAAGGACGAGTCTCGTTCGATGGACCAGCTGCGAGCCGACGTCTATCTGGATCTCCTTCAGGGAATCGATCACGCGACCACCGGAAAGGGCGTCATCCATATCACCGCCGATCTCAGCACCCTGGCAGGGCTCACCGACCATCCGGGTGACCTCAACGGGTTCATGCCGGTCATCTCAGACATTGCACGCCAGGTTGCCCTCGACCAACCCGAAGGCGAATGGCGCTACACCATCACAGACACTGAAACAGGACAGCACGTTCATAACGGCGTCACGCGAAGACGACCGACCGCAACACAACGCCGAACCATCGAGATGCGGGACCGATCATGCGTCTTTCCCGGCTGTCGCATGCCGTCGGTTGACTGTGACATCGATCACACGGTCAGATACGCCGACGGGGGTGCAACCTGTCCGTGTAACAACGCGCCGGGTTGCCGCCACGACCATCGTCTGAAAGACCATGGATGGACCTACGAACGCCTCCCCAACGGGTGCTACCAGTGGACAAGTCCCCTCGGCCACACGTACACCACCTGGCGGGCGCCACCTTGATGGTTGGCACCGGACACAAGGTCTACGCGGTAGGTGGTACAGGGCTTGCGAGATCGATGATCGTCTGTACCACGGCATCGATGTCCAATTCTGAGGTGTCGATCACCGTGGCATCCTCCGCAGGGCGGAGGGGCGAGGCCTTGCGGGTGGAGTCTGCATGGTCCCGGGCCTCGATCTCGCCTGCGATCTCTTCGAGCGTCTTCCCCGAGGCCTCGGCGTCTCGCGAGCGGCGTGTCGCCCTCACAAGCGGCCTCGCCGTGAGGTATATCTTGACCGCGGCGTCAGGGAAGACGACCGTGCCGATGTCGCGACCTTCAACAACCGCGTCACCATCCTTGTCCTCAACCCATCGGCGTTGCATTGTGACGATCTCAGACCGTACCCGCGGATGCGCGGAGACCGCGCTGACGTTCTTGGTCACCTCATCCGAGCGAACATCGAAGGCCACGGACTCCCCGTCGAGCAAGATCCCGATCTCGCTGTAGTCGATGCTGTGGTCCGATAGCTCCGAGAGTATGGAGGCCTCAGAGTACGGGTCGATACCAGCCCGCAACACGACGAGGGTCGCGGCACGATACGTCGCTCCAGTGTCGAGATAACTCAGACCAAGTTGCGCGGCCACCGCACGTGAAACCGTGCTCTTTCCGACTCCGCTCGGACCATCGATTGCGACTACCACATGGCTTCCAGGGTTTCGTAGAACCCTGGCCACGAGACGGAGGCGACATCTGCACCGCGAATCGTGACGGGTCCGTCTGCGCGCATTGCCGCAACGGCTGCGGACATTGCAATACGGTGATCCTGTGCGGATTCCACGATGCCGCCCTCCAGGAACCCGGTTCCAACGACTTCGAAACCATCAGGCATCGCCTCGATGCCACCACCGAGGGCTCGGATCATTGCGGTGGTTGAATCGATGCGATCAGATTCTTTCACCCGCAGTTCCGCCGCATCTGATACCCGCGTGATCCCCTGCGCGTATGCTCCGACCACAGCAACAAGGGGTATCTCGTCCAGGGCTGATGCCACAAGGTCACCGCCGATGTCCATTGCGGTGAGCGATCGGCCCCTGACGATGACATCGCCAACGGGATCACCGCCCACCTCCCCGGTGACGGCAGCTTCGATCTCCGCGCCCATCACCTCGAGGATCTGGAGGAACCCGAGTCGTCCGGCGTTGAGCGAAATTCTCGGCGTCAGTATCTCCCCGCCGGGTTGGGTGGCCGCCAGCGCCCAAAGATATGCCGCAGAGGAAGGATCACCCGGAACGTCGTACCGAGTGGGAGGGATGGTCCCGGGATGCACCGTGAAGGCAGTATCGGACGACCACTCCCCCCTGCCGGCTGCATTGAGCCACCGTTCTGTGTGATCCCTGAATCCGGGTGGAGAGTCGATCGTGGAAGATCCGGTTGCGTTCAACGCCGCGAGCTCGAAAGCCGACCGAACTTGCGCTGAGGCGACATCGATCGTCATCGATCCTCCACGTGCGTCGGTCACGCCGCCAACCTCCAGCGGCGACGTGCCTTCGGGTGACGTGCTGATACGTCCGCCAAGGCGGGTCAGTGGACCGACCAGCCGGTGCATGGGTCGCAGGGACAACGATGCGTCGCCAACGAGTGTTGCCCTCACACGGGACGTCGACAAGACGCCTGCGAGAAGCCTCATGGTTGTTCCTGAATTACCACAGTCAATCGGATCTGTGGGCACCTTCCAACGTGCGATTCCCGGTGATCGGATCTTCTCACCGTCCACTTCGATTCCAAGCTGGCCCAACGCGGCAATGGTCGAATGCACGTCTTCACCCGGTCCGAGTCCGCTGATCACACTGTCGCCTTCGGCGATCGCGGCAAACAGGAGGGCCCTGTGTGAGAGCGATTTGTCCCCGGGAACCTGAACGGATGCTCGTAAACGAGCACCCGGATTGCTGATCGTGCGTTCAGTCATCCGTGCCACCCGACTCTGACCGTGCATAGATCTCACGGATCTCGGAGATTGTGACGGCCCTGTAGTCGCCGGGGCTGAGGGATCTGTCAGAGATACCTGCGATCGTCGTGCGGACCAGACGTTCGATCTCGATGTCCAATTTGGTGAACATTCGTCGGATCTCGCGCTTTCGACCCTCTGTCATCGTGAGCTCCACGAGCGTCTTCCCATGGGAGGAATCGACAACACGGGCCCGCTTTGCACGAGCAAGGCCATCGTCGAGTTCGATCCCTTCGGTCAGGCTTGCGAGTTGACGAGTGGAAACCGATCCCTCCAACAACACGTGATAGGTCTTCTCGATCCCGTAGCGAGGGTGTGTGACCCTGAGGGCGAGGTCACCGTCATTGGTCATGAGCATGAGGCCCTCAGAGTGAATGTCAAGACGGCCCACGGGATTCGTGACCGGTTCTGCGGGGACAAGTGAGCGAACGGTTGGTCGCTCCTGGGGATCGTCCATTGTGGAGATCACTCCCGTGGGTTTGTATACGAGCCAGGTCTTGAGGTCCGGATTGAGCGGTAGCACAACTCCATCGATCGCGACCGTGTCGTCGACAGGGTCGATGCGCAGCCCAATGGACGCCGGATCGCCATTGACGGTGACCCTGCCTCGTTGGATCAGAACATCTGCCTTGCGACGCGATGCGAAGCCGGTTCTCGCGATCAGCTTGTTGAGTCGTTCGATGGTGGCTCCGGTCGCATCGGAAGTTCGAGGGTCTCGACGATTTGGGCGGGGGGAACATGATCGGCAAGCGGGGGGAGGTCTGCAAGGGAGTGAACACCGAGCTTCTCGAGGAACATATCGGTTGTGCCATACAGCACGGCCTGACCGGGTCCCGGAGCTGTGCCGATCTCGACGACAAGACCGCGGCGCTCCAAGGTCTTGAGGACCCGATCCGAGTCGACACCCCGAATCTCCCCAACCTGACCACGGCTCACTGGTTGTTTGTATGCAACGACGGCGAGAGCTTCAAGGGCAGCCGCCGAGAGGCGCTTGGCGCGATCGCTTGCAGCGAAGCGTTCGAGATACGGAAGCGCATCCGGGTGTGTGTACATGCGCCAGCCCCCCCCGACGTGTCGCAGGACGACGCCGCGGGTCGCGCCGAGATTCGAAGCGAGGGCTTCAAGAGCTGTCTCGATCTCATCCTTTGGCAGTTCGGTGACCTCGGCAAGCTCCGCAGAGGACACCGGGTCCTCGGCCACGAAGAAAATTGCCTCGAGGATGATGGCTGTTTCGGTCATTCTTCTCCTTGTGGGCTGAGCATGGTACGGAGGCGCTTGTCCGCGGCCTTCTCGTCATATGTCAGTGCGATGGCGGCGTTCGGTTCCTCCTGGCTCACCCGAACGATCCCCCACCGTGCCAGCTCGAGGAGCGCGAGGAAGTATGCAACAACCTCCACGTCTCTCGTGCAGTGGGACACGACGTCGTCAAAGTCGGAAGAGATGATCGTGGCCATACGCGTTTGGAGATCGAGCATCGCGTCCTGAACCGATGGCATGTCGAGGTCGAGGTGATCGACGTCAGGATCGATCGCGGGAGCACAGATCACCATCTCAGCGATGGTCGCGAGGCCATGAGCGTCGATGTTGAGTATGACCTCGGGTGCGGGTGGCGCCATGTCGATTGGAAGTCCCACGAGCCTTGGGACGTATCGCTGAGCTGCATCCATCCGATGGCGCAACACGGCAGCGACATCCTTGAAGGTGAGACAGGCGAGGAGTCTGGACAACAGCCGGTCTCTCTCTTCGGCGAGAGCCAGTTCTTCGTCCAGGTCTATGGGCTCATCTTCAGGTAGGAGGTGTCTGGCCTTGATCTGTATCAGCGTTGCGGCGATGAGGAGGAACTCGCTCGTCACCTCCAGATCGAGGTCGCGCATGTCGTCGAGAAAAGCGATGTATTCGCTGACGACGTCCGTCAGACTCACCTCTGTGATGACGAGCTGATGCGAGGTGATCAGCTGGAGGAGCAGGTCAAGTGGACCTTCGAATACTCTGGTGCGAACTTCGAACGACATTGCGTGCATGGTAACGGCCGGACCCCGGCAGTCAGGTATCAGACTTCGGGAGCGGTGGTCCTCCCCCGGCCGACGCTGCACCACGGATGGCCGTGCACCGGATGAACAGATCGCCTGCCATGTGTTCGATATCTCTCACGCATCATCCGCTTGTCCGAGGAGATGCCAGGACTCATGATCGATGCCGGGAGGCGCGGTTCCCGGATGGTTGCGGGCGAACGCAACCGCCAGATCATCGGCGCCGAGTGCTTCGAGCTCAAGGGCGCCGATCTCGCCGTGGTTCAGATACTCGCTCCATCGACCAGTGGTCGCCAGACCGAGTCTGCTCCAGATGGTCGCCAGTGACCGAGGGATCGCCCCGAGATCCGAAGCGGTTTTTCCGACATCGTGGAGAAGCGCAGCCTCGTAGAGGTGCTCATGACCGTCGATGTGCCCCCTGACGTCGAACGCGTGCCTCTGATCCTCGGACCGCTGGGCAAAGAACGCTCGTGCAAGTGCCGGATCGAGTATCTCTGTCACCACCGACTGTTCAGCAGGAGTCAGCGGCTTGGCTGCCAGGAATCCAAGGAATCGGCGAATGAGATGCAACGGAGAACTACGCCGACTTTGTCTTGCACTCGATGCATTTGGACGAAGTTGGGCGGTACTCCATGCGATCGTCGCTGATCGTCTTTCCGCACTCGGTGCAGATACCGAGGGTACCGTCTTCGGTTCGCGCTATTGCGGCCCGAACGTCATCGAGATGATTCTTGAGGTTCTCGATGATCCCCATGGTTTCCGTGCGCTCTGCCGTAGCGGCACCTGCGTCGGCGAAGGCATCTCCGTAGTCCATCTCGCCTGTGAGCTCACCGTTCTCATCAGCACCCAGTTCAGACAGCTGATGAAGCAGGGTAGCTCGCTCCTCTGTGAGGGCGGCGACCGTCTTCGCAATGTCGATGGGTGGCATCGATACCTCCAGGTTGCCCGTCTCCACGCTGCTGCGTGTGGGCGTCAGAACGAAGATTAGTCGCACACGGCAAGAACCAGGTTATTGCCCACGTGGGTGGCTGGTGAGCACCACCTCCCTCAGGTGCTCGGGGCTGACCTTTGTGTAGATCTGTGTGGTTGTGAGACTCGCATGGCCGAGAATCTCTTGCACCGATCGTAGATCGGCTCCGCGTTCGACCATGTGGGTCGCTGCGGAGTGCCGAAGTACATGGGGCGAAAGTCGTGCCGATGGGATGCCGACACTCGTTCCTGCCGTTTCAACGATTCGCCACACCGTCTGTCTCGTCAGGCGGTTTCCACGAGTCGTGAGAAAGAGCGCTCCGGGATCCTCGCCCGGCCTGCGGATTTCGAGCCTATCTGGAAGCCAGCGTTCGATCGACTCCATTGCAAACGAGCCAATCGGGACCATCCTCTGCCTACTGCCCTTTCCCGTCACGATGGCTGTGTTCGTCTCGAAATCGACATCGTGAAGGTCGAGAGTCACCAACTCGGTCACCCGGCAGCCTGTTGCATACAACATCTCGAGTATTGACCGGTTTCGCCGACCGAGAGGATCTGAGAGGTCGGGCGCCTCGATCAACCGGGTGACCTCATCCACCGTCAATGCCTTTGGAAGCGCTGAGGGCAGCTTGGGGCCCACGATTGCTGCAGTCGGGTCCTCTGTCCCGTATCCCTCCGTTATCACAAAGCGGTGGTACGCCCTGATCGAGGCGAGTTTTCTCGCAACTGATGTGTTCATCATCCTGGCACTTCGGAGGGACGCGAGGTGCAGATGAACGTGCTCGGCCGGCGTGAGCCCTGGATGCTGGTCAATCGTGTTCTGATACTGGATCAGATCTCGACGGTATGCCTGTGCCGTGTTCTTTGCGAGTCCTCTCTCCGAGCGGATGGACTCGAGAAACTCGATCGCGTGTTCAGGAAGGGACACGACTGCGCGCCGCGAGGAGCAGACCGACGACGGTCTTTGCGTCCGCGATGACGCCTGAAGCCACGAGGTCGAGCGCCTTGTCCATGGGCATCCGGATCACCTCTGCAGCCATCTCCTCTGGTCCGATCGGACTCCGTGTCCCTGGATCGACGTCCTCGGCGACAAAGATGCTGATGCGCTCGTCACAGAAACCCACAGATGTCCAAAGGTCAGTGAGATGATGAAGATCGCCGGCCGTGTAGCCGGTCTCTTCGGTGAGTTCCCTACGAGCGGCATCTTGGGGGTCCTCGCCGTGTTGGTCGAGCTTGCCTGCAGGGATCTCGAGGATCGTGTCGTTGCACGCAGCACGATATTGGCTCAGAAGAACGACATCGTCACCGTCGAGCGGAACCACAGCAACAGCTCCGGGGTGCTCTATGACGATGCGCTCAAAGGTCGATCCGTCGGGAGACTCGATCGTTCGTTTCGTGATATCGAGAAATCCGAGGTCGAGGATTCGTTCACGCCGACTGACACGGAACTGATCGGGAAACGTCACCGCGCCTGCTCTACCGGTGCTGTCCGCCGGCTTGCACCACCTGTCTGTTCGCTGTGCTTTCGTGCAGCAAGAACCAGCCCGTCGAACAGGGGATGTGGGTTGTCTGGCCTCGATTTCAGCTCCGGATGTGCCTGCGTCGCGACGAAGAACGGATGATCCTCGATCTCGATGTACTCAACGAGCCTGTCGTCAGGGGAGATTCCCGAGAGTACGAGTCCCGCATCTTCAAGCTGTTGGCGATAACGGTTGTTGACCTCCCACCGGTGTCGATGCCGTTCGTAGACGACTTCCTCGTCATACAGGCTTCGGACAAGCGAGCCTTCAGCGAGCTTCGCCGGATAGATTCCCAGGCGCATCGTTCCACCCTTGTCCGACACGTCCTTCTGGGTCTCCATGAGGTCGATCACCGGATCGGGTGACATCGGGTCGAATTCTGAGGAATGTGCGTTGGGGAGACCAACAACGTTGCGGGCAAATTCGATCACGGCGCATTGAAGACCGAGACAGAGACCCAGGAACGGAACGTCGTGCTCTCTGGCATATTGAACGGACTTGATCTTGCCCTCAACCCCTCGAATACCGAAACCACCTGGGACGAGGATTCCGTCGAGGTCCTCGAGGTACGACTCGACGAGCATTCCATCGACATCATCGGCCGGGATCCATCTGACATCTACCTTGACGTCGGCGGTTCGGCCGGCGTGGCGCAGCGCCTCGACCACGGAGAGATACGCATCGGGGAGATCGACGTATTTGCCCACGATGCCAATGGTGACCCCTCCTGCGGGGTTGCCCATCGCGTCGACCATCGCCTCCCATGCTTCGAGGTCCGGGTCCGGTGCCTCGAGCTTGAGTTCTCGGAGAACGACGTCGTCAAGGCCGGCTTCGTGAAGCGAGAGCGGCACACCGTATATGTTCGGAACGTCGACGAGGTTGATGACTGCATCTGTTGCGACGTCGCAGAACAGACTGATCTTGCGTGTCGCAGAATCATCGACCGGCCGGTCGGAGCGCACGACGATGATCTCTGGTTGGATGCCTCGGCTGCGGAGCTCGGCAACCGAGTGCTGGGTCGGTTTCGTCTTGAGTTCCTCAGATGTGTGCAGGTACGGAACGAGGGTGACGTGGATGTAACAGGTGTTGTCCACTCCGACGTCTTTTCGCACCTGGCGTATCGCCTCGAGAAACGGGAGGCTTTCGATGTCGCCTACGGTTCCACCGATCTCTGTGATGACGACATCGACATCGTTCTTCTGACCGAGCTTGCGAATGCGCGCCTTGATCTCATTCGTGATATGAGGGATGACCTGCACGGTTGCTCCGAGGTAATCACCTCGGCGTTCCTTGCGGATGACCGACTGATAGATCGATCCCGTGGTGACGTTCGAGTCCTGGCTCAGGTTCTCTCCAACGAAGCGTTCGTAATGCCCCAGGTCGAGATCCGTCTCTCCTCCGTCGTCTGTGACGAACACCTCGCCGTGCTCGAAGGGGTTCATCGTTCCGGGATCGACGTTGATGTATGGGTCGAGTTTCTGGAGCACGACCCTCAATCCTCGTGCCTTGAGGAGCCGTCCCAGAGATGCCGAAGTGATGCCTTTGCCTAGGCTCGATGTCACCCCGCCGGTTACGAATACGTGTTTGGTCACGTATCTCCTCCGCCTCGGAAGGTTGGATGATACCAGCGCACCC
>JAZFUH010000297.1:0-5997 GCA_036447125.1 Acidimicrobiia bacterium
GGTGACGTGGAACGGAGCGCCTGTTGATGCACGTGGTCGTCTTGGATTCGGGTACATGCCTGAGGAGCGCGGTCTCTATCCCAAGATGAAGGTTGGAAGCCAGCTCATCCACTTTGCACGCCTCTCAGGGCTGTCCCACACTGACGCTCGCGACGCTGTCGAACGTTGGCTTGGAGTGCTCGGCCTCGGCGACAGGGCAGACGCCAAGTTGGAGGAGCTCAGCCACGGCAACCAGCAGCGCGCCCAGCTTGCCGCTGCTCTGGCCCCGAATCCCGAGTTGCTCGTCCTCGATGAGCCGTTCTCCGGACTTGACCCGATCGGTGTCGATTCGTTGTCAGGGACCCTGCGCGAGCTGTCGGCACAGGGTGTCACCATCGTGTTCTCGAGTCATCAGCTCGATCTCGTCGAGGACGTCTGTCAAGAGGTTGCCATCATCAACAAGGGACGCATGGTGCTCGAGGGAGATCTGGCTCGGAGAAAGGACCAGTCGACCCGACGAAGACTCACCATCGATGTCGACGGCAAGCCATGGATCCCCGATCTTCCAGACATCGAGGTTGTGAGCAACCACGGTCAGGATCACTGTGTTGTCCCTCAGGACGCTCCCGTTGCGAACATCCTCGCGATGGCGGAGTCGGCTGGCACCGTGACACGGTTTGCGTTCGAACCCCCGCGCCTCACTGATCTGTTCAGAGAGGCGGTGAAGTCGTGAACCCCTGGACCCAGATCTGGATACTCGCAAAACGGGAGTTCGTCGAGCGTGGCCGCTCCAAGCCGCTCCTTGTGACAATGGCGGTGCTCGTGGTTGCGATCATCGCAATCGGTCCGGTAGCGAGTGCTGTGATGGGTGGTGACCCTGAAGCTACGACAGTGGGCCTTGTCGGAACGGAGCTGTCAGGGATCGAGGAGGAGTTGAAAGCACAAGGCGACGTCTTTGAGATCGAGATAGATGTGGTGCGCTACTCGTCAACAGATCAGGCGGAGAACGCGCTCGAGGAGGGCGACGCGGACGTGGTGCTGTCCGATGGCAACGAGTTGGTCTTCCACGAAAACGATTCTTTGCGTTTGACTGCTCTGGTCCAGCGCGCCGTGGACACCGTTGTCACAGCGTCGATCCTCGGAGATGTGGGCCTTTCCGAGGCTGAGATAGCCGCGCTGCAGAACCCTTCGCCGCTGACGGTGTCGACGGTCGAGGAGACGGATCCTCAGGATGACGCAAAACGGGTGGCAGCATTCGTCGGAGCGATTGTGTTGTACATCGCGGTCATCATGTTCGGTCAGTTCGTTGCCATGGGCACCGTCGAGGAGAAGCAGAACCGTGTCGTTGAGGTGGTCCTATCACGGGTACGGTCCTGGCAGGTGCTCGTAGGCAAGGTGGCCGGCATCGGGCTACTGGCTCTTATCCAGCTCGGCATCCTGCTCGGAGCTTCGTACATCTCCGCCCAGCTCGCTGGCTTTGCGAATATCGATGTCGCAGCGATCGGTCTTCCGATCATCGCTGGCGTCTTCTTCTGGTTTGTACTGGGCTACATGTTCTACGCCTTCCTCTTTGCGGCAGTTGGCTCAACCGTGTCACGGCAGGAGGATCTCCAGGGTGTGATCTTCCTGCCGATCGGGTTGATATTTCCTGGATACCTGCTTGCAGTCGCCGCATCGGAGAATCCGGATGGCCTGTTGGTGAGGGTCGGTTCGCTTGTGCCGATGTGGGCCCCATTCGTGATGCCGGTACGGATCGCAGCCGGTTCTGCAGCCGGGTGGGAGATCGCTGTTGCGGTGGTTGGTTCGATCGCAGGCGCTGTCGCTCTCGTCTGGATAGGGGCAAGGGTCTACCGGGGTGCACTTCTGCGCACGGGAACCAAGGTGAAGATCACCGATGCGTGGAGGGCCGCAGCGGATTAGGCGCTCTTCGCAGCCCTCGCCTGACCCAGCTCTGGCGCTTCCATGCGCACGCCTACGACATCGGCATCTTCTCCCAGGGACGTGGCTGCTGTCGCGTTGGAATCGAAAATGGATGCGAGTCGTTGCGGTTGCCACTTCGATCCTCGGCGCGTCATTGACATGGCTCATCGCCGGCCCCTCGTCCGGCTGGGCAGATGCTCACGAAAACCAGATCCGGATACGAGCGATACTTGAGATCATCCCCGACGATGAATCTGTTTCGGCATGGACGACCCGCCATTCACCCTGCTGCACCGGAAGTAGTGGTCGGTTCACCGGCCACGGTCAGCATGTCCGTCAACGTTGCCGATTCCCAGGTGGTGAAGACCTCAAGGACCCGCTCGGGTGCCTCGAGCATGGGGACGTGACCCACATCCTCGAACAGCACAACCGTCCAATCGGGGCGCTGCCCGGCGATCCACTTGGCCGCTTGTACATGGATCAGTTCGTCCTCGGTGCCATGGATGAGCAGTGTTGGCTGGGTCACCCTGTGGATCAGGTCTGCGAATCGACGCTTGCGCACAACGTATGGCGCGATGGAGTTCGTCGCGTCGACGAGTGCCCTGGTCGCCCATGGCTGTGTTCGACGCAGGGTTGCGATCTCGGTTGCATGCTCCCGGACCGTTGGATCAAGCGATTCGGGATGGGCTGCTATGAACGTGAGCGCCTCGGCCACTCCTTCATCGACCGTTGTCAGATCGCGGAACGTGTTGATCAGCTTCTCTCCGAGCCACGGGATCAAAGGAATGGAGAGCCGTGCAGCCGTCGGGAAGTTGATTGCCTTCCACGAGAAGATCGGTGCCGCAGGGTCGAGAAGCACAAGGGAACGAACCCTGTCGGGATAGAGCTCCGATGTCAGGATCGAGATCAGCCCGCCCATGGAGTTACCGATGACAATCGCATCAGTGCCGTAGTGGTCGATCACACCCTTGACGAGCCCTGCGTTTCGCTCGACCGTTGTCCCACCGGTGAGGGGTGGTGTGAAACCGAATCCGGACAGGTCGGGCGCAACGACGCGGTGGGTCTCTGTCAGGGTGGGTGCGATCAGGTTCCAGTTGTAGGCAGACCCCTCAAGGCCGTGCACACATACGATCAGCGGTCCCTCGCCCCCGTAGTCGAGAACACTGACCGGTCCGCCGATGTCGATCGTGTATCGCTCCATGATCAGGCAACGCCCAGACCGTCGAGCAGCTTCCCCGTGTCAGATGGGCTGAAGGGGCCTTGGAAGTAGAACCTGGTTATGCCGAGCTTGTGGAACTCTTCGAGTTGTTCGTTGACCTGGTCGTATGTCCCTCTCGGTGTCTGTCGCTTCTCGTAATGAGCTTCGAGTTCCTCCCTGCTGAGCCCGGCCTCGGCTGCGTCCGCATTCATGAGCTCCTCGAATTCCTTTTGTGTCGCTGCGGCAACGACCTTTCCACTTGAGGAGAGGCGAATGGCGTCTGGATCCCTGCCAGCCGCCACAGCCGCCTTGCGGAACCGCTGAATCCGCTCTGCCATGTCCGGTCCGGGGTAGATGTTGAACTCGTCAGCGTATGTACCCGCGAGACGGGGTGTCCTGTACCTTCCCGTCCCGCCGACAAGAAGCGGGGTCTTGTTGTCCGGCACCGGTGCGAGCGGGAAAGCCTCGAGTTGGAATCGTTCGCCCTGATATCCGGGGAACTCCGGGTCGAATGCAGCAGTGAGGTACGCAAGGGCCTCGCCCAACATCTCGAACCGCTCGGATATGTTCGGGTAGTCGAATCCGAATACCTCATGCTCGCGATCCATCCAACCGGTTCCGACGCCGAGGGTGAACCGACCTTCGGACATGTTGCTGAGCGTCACAGCCATCTTTGCGAGCACAGCTGGATGGCGGAAGGTGATGGGCGACACCAGCATGATGAGATCGAGACCGTCGGTCTCCCTCGCGAGTCCCCCGAACTGGACGAATGCGTCCGAAGCAGGGGTTGTCTTGGCTTTCTCTTCGTCGAGGGCCAGGAGATAGTGATCGGGCAGGGCGAGTGCAACGAGGCCACGGTGTGAAGCGAACGCTGCAGCTTCGAGTAGATGGGCGTACGTTCCTGCTACCTGAAGGGCGTGTTCCATCAGACAAGGCTAGGCAGTCACACGGGCCCGCCGATCGGACGTCTGGAATGTGTCGCCGAGACACCGTAGGTTGTATCCAGGAAGGAAGGAATCCATGGCACAGTCGTACTTCACCCCAAGGGTGTTCACGTTCCTCAAGGAACTCGCCAACAACAACGACCGAGCATGGTGGGAGCAGAACAAGGATCGATACATCGAGGTCATTCGCGAGCCCGCAAAGGCGTTCATCGAGGACTTCGGTCAACGCATTCAGGCGATCTCTGACCACTTCGTTGCAGATACGCGTACAAATGGTGGGTCGCTGATGCGTCCGTATCGCGACACGCGGTTCTCAAAGGACAAGACGCCGTACAAGACCAATGTCGGGATCCAGTTCCGCCATGAGCGGGGCAGGGATGTGCATGCGCCGGGCTTCTATCTGCATCTTGAGCCCGGAGGGTGTTTTGCAGGCGTCGGCATGTGGCGCCCTGAGGCCAAGGTTGCCCGTCAGATAAGGGAACGCATATACGAGCACCCCGGTGACTGGAAAAAGGCGACCAGGTACAAACGGTTCACCTCGGTGTGGGACATGATGTCAGACGATGAGGGGGATTATCTCAAACGTGTTCCAAAGGAGTTCGATCCAGGGTTCGAGTACGCGGATTCTCTTCGCCTCAAGACTTTCATAGCGATCTCGAAGCTTTCCCAGAGAGCTGTGACATCACCGGACTTCGACGTTGACCTCGCGAGGCGGTTCAGGGCTGGAAGCGATCTCAACCGTTTCCTCTGCGAAGCAGAGGGGCTGAAGTATTAGGCAGAAATCAGAACGCTGCGCTTTCAGAAGTCAGATGTCAGAAGTCGGAAGTCGGAAGTCGGAAGTCGGGCAAGCAGTCAGGTGATGCGCTCTGCGGCGAGAAGCGCATGTTTGGGGAAGTCGAAGCTCTGATCCAGAGCCCACCGGAATGCGAGTCCATCGAGGGCGCCGAGAAGCAGTTCCGCCTGTACACCGGCGTCTTCAGGCGTCAGCGAGGTGTCGGCTCGCTGCATCGCATCCGCAAACCGTTCCACCCGGCGCTTGTGGTGTCGGAGGAATCGGCGCCTTGCGCCGTTCGCCGGTGAATCACCGGCGAGAGCTGCGATCACATACACCCGCGCCATCTTCGGTTCTTCATCGAAGAAGCGGATATATGCATCAACGAGGTCATCCACCGTGTCTGTTCCTGCGCGATCAGGGTCGGGATCCACAGCTTCGATCGATTCGCGCACGACGCGGATGATCGCGTCCTCCTTGGAATCGAAGATGTTGTAGAAGCTCCCCGACCTCACCTGAGCTCGGTCGCAGATCGCCTTGAGCGTCGTGGCTTCCATGCCGCCCTCGGCGAGCAGACCCCGTGTCGCCTCGATGATGCGGGCCTCAGTTTGTATGCCTACCTGGTAGCGAGCCACGGCTTCCCTTCGTCTCGGGCATCGTACTCCTGAAGTTTAGCGCCACTCAAATATGGTCGAACGCTCCAACTTGGAGTGTATACTCAAATTGTGTCGGAAAGACGGCAGTGGGGTCGATCGGCGTGGTCAGATCGTGTTGGTGGAGTACGAAGTACGAGGGATAGTTATGAGTCACTACAAGAGCAACCGCAGAGACATCGAGTTCAACCTCTTCGAATACCTCAAGGTCGGCGAGTACTACGGCAAGGAGCCGTTCGCCTCATTCGATGAGGACACGGCAAGGGATGCCCTGCGCGAGGCCGACCGGCTTGCAACGGACGAGTTCTCTGCCAGTTTCGTCGAGGCAGACCGAAATCCTCCAAAGCTTGTCGACGGCGAGGTCAAGCTCCCCGACGCAGTGAAGGCGAGCCTCGACGCGATGTATGACGGTGGCTGGCACCTGCTCGGCCTCGATGAGAACCTCGGTGGCTTTGGGGCCCCGGACTCTCTTCGGTGGGCCACGAGCGAGTTTTTCATCGGTGCAGACCCGGCCACCTTCCTCTTCGCCTC
>JAZFUH010000298.1:0-2390 GCA_036447125.1 Acidimicrobiia bacterium
TCGATCCACGTGCCAACCTCTTCGCCTGCAACGGCTGCTTGCACCACATCAGAGGCATCTGCGCTCGCGATCACCGTCGGAATCCCTGAGAAGGCGGCCATCCGTGCGGCAGCAACCTTCGTCGCGACCCCTCCCGAACCAAGGGCGCCAGCAGAAGTAGCACGCCTGATGCGATCAAGCACACCGTCGGAGTGTTCCACCGCAGAAAGCAGCTTCGCATCAGCGGCCAGTCTTGGATCGTCTGTGTAGAGACCATCGGTATCAGTGAGAATCACAAGCATGCCCGCTCCGACAAGGTGCGCCGTGATCGCTGCGAGCTGGTCGTTGTCGCCAAGCTTCAGTTCATCGACAACGACGGTGTCATTCTCGTTGACAACCGGGACAACCCCGAGCGAGAGCATCCGATCAAGAGCCGCCCTCGCATTGAGATATTGGGCCCGATTTCCCAGAACGTCTTTGGTGAGCAACACCTGGGCCACGATGAGACCACTCTCTGCGAATCGTGATGCATAACTCTCCACCAGCTTTGTCTGGCCGATGGCAGCCGCAACCTGAAGGTCGGCGATCTCGGTGGGTCGCACGGTCATGCCAAGTGCAGGAATGCCGACGGCGATGGACCCGGAGGTGACCAGTACAGGCGGGTTACCGCGCCTGGACAGGCCAACGATCTGGTTGACGACACGTCCAACAGCAACCTCATCGAGACCGCCGTTGGGACCTGACAGACTGGATGATCCAACTTTCACAACGACCGGTGCATCAGCAGTTACCGGGCGCCTCACAGCTCGACCTCCTCATCTGGCTCCGACGCGGGGTCAAATGTGAAGACGATCGAACCGATCTCCACATCGTCGCCGGACTCTGCACCCGCATCGATCAGGCCATCAACGATTCCGCCTCGTATGAGACGTTTGGAAACGAAGTCTGCAGCGTCTGGGTCGGTGAGGTCGGAGAGATTGACGGCACGAACGGCCGCTATGCCCTCAACGATCCACTTTCCTGCGGATCGATGGATGGTGAAGTCATCCCGCAACGGTCGGTGCAGGACGAATCCTTGGCGCTCCGGGGTCTCCTGGGTGACCTGTAGGACAACCTCAGCGATGCGAAACATCAAAGCATCAACTCCCTCCCCGGTGAGCGCAGAGAATCCCATTGCCTCAGGACCAAGATCGAGCTCCTCGACATCGAGGCCATGCAACGTGTCCACCTTGGAGACGGCGATGATTCTCGGTCTCGCAGCGAGTTCGGGATCATGAGCGTCGAGCTCATCGATGAGGACCTCGAGTTGGCGTTCAGGTGAATCTTCTTGGAGATCGGAGGGATCAAGCAGCACGACGAGCGCTCGAGCTCTCTCGGTGTGCCGGAGGAACTCGTGACCCAGACCTCTCCCTGTTGCTGCACCTTCGATCAGTCCGGGAATGTCGGCAAGCACGATCTCTTGGTCCCCAACGGAGACCACACCGAGGTTCGGGGTGAGGGTTGTGAAGGGATAGTCCGCGATCTTGGGTTTCGCTGCTGATACGCGCGCGATGAGCGTCGACTTTCCCGCATTCGGGTACCCGATCAGTGCCGCATCAGCCAGAAGCTTCATCTCGAGGCTGACATCGACCTCCTCACCGTATTCGCCCTGCTCGGAAAACGTCGGCGCCCTACGTTTCGGACCCACGAAGGCCGCGTTGCCCTTTCCACCTCTTCCGCCACGGGCAACCAACACTTCCTGGCCATCCTCAACGAGGTCGGCGATCGTGATCCCATCGGCATCCTTGACGATTGTCCCAAGGGGAACAGGGAGAGTGAGGACGTCTCCTCGCCTTCCATGGCGAAGATCCCCCTCGCCATGAGTACCGCTCGATGCCTTCCAGACAGGGTGACGTTCATAACGCAACAGCGTTGGAACCGATCTGTCCGCCACGAGCGTGACATCTCCTCCCGAGCCACCGGAACCACCGTTCGGTCTGCCCTTCGGAAGACCCTTTCGACGCAGAAAGGACGAGACACCGGCCCCGCCGTCTCCCGCCCGAATCTTGATGACTACCCGGTCGATGAACATGGGGGTGACGATATACGTATTACGTATCACGTAGTACGTATTACGACCGCCCCCAATTGTGGAAGACGGTCGCGATAGAACGTTCGTGCTACGTCGTACGTACTACTGCTGCTCCAGCAGCACTGATACCTGTCGGCGGCCGCGGCGCGAGCCGTACTTGACAGTGCCGGCCTCGAGCGCGTAAAGCGTATCGTCGCCGCCTCTGGCCACGTTTGAACCAGGGTGGATGCGGGTGCCGCGCTGACGCACGATGATTGCACCTGCGTTGACGGTCTGGCCGTCGAAGACCTTTGGACCAAGACGCTTCGCCGCGGAGTCGCGACCGTTCCTGGATGAGCCG
>JAZFUH010000299.1:0-2973 GCA_036447125.1 Acidimicrobiia bacterium
TGCTGTGCACCGGACGGGTCCAGATCGTTGGTCTCGATGCCGAGGGTGTGCCTGTTGTGACGTCACCCGCTGCTAGGGCGATCCCCCCAGCAATACGCCACACCGTCACCTATCGCGACGGGGCGTGTGTCATTGACGGCTGCGGCTCGAAATATCGTCTCGAACCGCACCACATCAGACGTTTCTCACAAGGAGGCACCCATCATCCGGACAATCTCGCCACCGTGTGCTGGTACCACCACCATGTCGCCATCCACGGCAACGGCTACCGGATCGACCCGACCTCGCCACCCCTGAGACGAAGACTCATCAAAAGCAACCCAGGCCCAGGCCCGGACCCGGACCCACCCTGAGAAGACTCACGGTCATCAGATCACGGCCAACGCCACTCCGAAACTGAGAACTTCTTCTACGACCTCGCAGCTTGATCCATGACAAGTATGGGCGCCTCTTCGCCCGTGAAGAGCTTGAACGCTTCGGCTGCTTGGCCGACGAGCATGGTGATTCCGTCTGCCGTGGGCAGGCCCAGGGCCAGAGCGTGGGCAACGGCAGGTGCTCTCTCAACACCGTATGTCATGTCGGCGAGCGCACCTGCCCGTTCCACAAGACCGTCGGGTAGGGACTCCCCTTCCATGCCAAGGGGTGTTGCATTGATGACCGTGGCCATTGGCACCGACATCCCCCAAGAGACGGAAGTGGCCTCGACATCGACGCGGCTGATGAGTGCATCTGCCTTCTCCATGTCCCTGCCGGAGAGGTAGATATCTCTTCCGACCACAGCCACCACCGCAGCAGCGGCCGCACCACCGTAACCCAGGATCAAAACCGGGTTCTCAGCGTCAGTTTCCACCGCTGCAAGTGCATGACGGACACCAGCGACGTCCGTGTTGTGGCCAATCAACCTTTCGTCGTTGACCACCAGCGTGTTGACTGCACCCGTGCGCAGTGCAGTGTCGGACCACTCGTCGGCCGCGTCGAAGGCATTGTGTTTGTGGGGCATCGTTACGGACGCACCGTCGATTTCGCCCGAGCGCAAGGCCCGGACAACTTCGTGGAATCCGTCTGCGGGCACATGCATGAACCCGAATTCGGCATCGATGGAGAGAGACCTGAACGCGGCATTGTGAATCGCGGGTGAGCGCGAGTGCTCAACGGGATCACCAACGACAGCGAACTTCACGGCAGGACCCCAGCATCCTTGGCCGCTTCGACATTCGCCTGGTGCTCCTCGTATGTCGCCGCAAATACGTGTGAGCCGTCCTCGTCGCCGAGGACATAGAACAGGTAGTCGGATTGCACCGGATTGACGGCGGCTTGAAGACTCGCCATCGAAACAGTGCCGATCGGAGTGGGAGGGAGTCCGTCGACACGATACGTGTTGTACGGCGAGTCGATCTTGAGATGCTCCGCGAGCACGCGCCCGGGGTTGTAGCCGAGTGCATAGATCACGGTCGCGTCGATCTGGAGGCGCATGGGCTGGTCGAGTCTGTTGTGGATCACTGAAGAGATGATCGGGCGGTCGCTCTGGGTTCCGGCCTCCCACTCGATCAGAGACCCGATGACGAGTGCCTCGTATCGAGAGATTCTGAGTTCTGGGATGCGGTACCAGTCGACTTCCTCGAATCGTCTGGTCATCTCATCTGCCATCGTCTGAAGAATCTCGACCGGCGTGGCGCCTTGTGTCATCGGGTACTTCGCCGGATAGAGGAGGCCCTCCCAACGGACGATGGCATCTGAGACATCATCGGGTAGCAGCGGTGACGAGACCGTGCCATCTCTGAGCGCCTTGCGGTATTCGGCACGCGAGTATGCGGTCGCGTCCGCGAGTTCGTCGATGATGCGATCGATGGTCCATCCTTCGATCACCGTAAAGGTGGTGCCTGAGGTGACATCTCCACCTTCCACGAGCCGGCGCACGACGTCGTCCGGATCCATATCCGTTGTGAGCGAGTAGGTTCCTGCCCGAAGCCTGTCTTCGACGCCTGCCGCCTTTGCGGCGGCTTGCAAGTCGCTCGACCGCACAACTCCGGCATCATGCATGATTCCGTAGATACTGGACGCAGAGTTCCCAGGTACAACCGTTACCTCAACGGGTAGACCTGCCTCGACAGCCCACGAGTCGCTGCCTGCGACCAAACCAGCGACCGTCCGTGCACCGAGGAACAGGAGAAGGATCGCGACGAGACCGATCGCTGCGCCCACGGCGAACCTGACCGTGGTACTGGTTACACCCTCAGGTGTCTGTGTCCCGTTCGTTTCCAAGTTGGTATCTCCGCCTGTCCAGGAAACCCTGCAGCATGACCGCTGCGGCGACCTGGTCACGCTTGTTCGTGCGTGATCTTCGCTTCACACCACCTTCGAGCAGCGCTTGCTCTGCCGTCACGGTGGTGAATCTTTCGTCGTGGAACGCCACGGGCATTCCTGTAATTCCTCTGACGGACTCCCCGAAGTCCCGTGACTTCTCTGCTGCCGGCCCTTCGGTGCCATCGAGGCTCACGGGAAGCCCGACGACTATCTCAGTGATCTCCCACTCGGTGCAGAGGTCAATGAGCTTCTGCTCATGGTCCGCCGCCAGACGATCTATGAAATCGACCGGTGATGCGATGGTACCTGTGGCATCGGATACCGCTACGCCGATCCTGCGCTCCCCGGGGTCAAGGCCGAGAATCCTCCCACTCACAGCGCAGCCAGAGCCTGTCTGGCAGCGGTCTTCATGACGGAGATGGCTTCATCGATCCCGTCGGCATTCGGCCCACCGGCCTGAGCGAGTTTTGCATCGCGACTCCCGCCACCACCAAGCGCTCTGGCTCCTGCTGCGGCGATCTCTCCGGCAGATATCCCCTTGGCGACGAGATCATCGGACACGAACACGATGACCGCCGCCTTGGCGTCCGTCACTGATCCGAAGGCTCCGATGCCAGGTCCGAGTCGGTCGCGTACCTGAAACGCGAGAGCTCTGATCCCATCCCCACC
>JAZFUH010000300.1:0-13130 GCA_036447125.1 Acidimicrobiia bacterium
GATGATGAAGCCGGAGGTTGCGATGGCCTCCAGATTGGTTCCTCTGGCTGGTTCAAAGGCTGCATTCAGTGTGTCAGCGAGATCTCCAGCTCCACTCTCACCTGCGGTTGTGTTGAAGTTGTACAACGCGGCGTCGTATCCGCTCCCACCGTCCTGAGACAACACACCGATCATGAGTTCCGGGTGGTTCGCATAGGCCGCGTCGTACAGCGGTGCCATGTCAGCATTCGCTGGAACCCTTCGTGACTGATCAAAGCCGACTTGAACCGCGACATCAAGGAGCTCCTGATCGAACGACTCCGCTTCGGGGTTGAGCAGCTGGAACATGACACTTGTGAGCGAGTTGCCTGTGGCAAACCTCGTTCCGTCGTCCAGCTCAACGGACGACACCTCCTCGATGTCTGCCGCGGCTGCATTTGAATCGAGCATGGCGTTCCATGCGGCACCGGGCGTCACATCGCCCTGCACCAGGACCGTCGTCGTCTCGGGGAAATTGAAATTTTCGTCGATGGTTATGGCCGTCGTACGGATGGGCGACGTGGTTGGTACGAAATCAAGAAACGAAAACTCGGTCGACAACCCTGTCATTGCAACACCGGCCATCGAGGTTCCGACGATCGAGGCGATCACGGTCGCTATCGCCAACTTCTTCGGAAGGATTGCGAAACGACCTACGACATTCGGGATGACCCTTGACTCGCCTGCCTCGAGACCATCGGTATCTATCCGCCCACCTTTCTCCGCTCGACGGTCGAGAATCTCGCGAATCGCCGGCACGAACGTGAGCATCAGAAGGAACGAGATGGTGATGCCGATAGCGGCCTGCACTCCGAACTCGGCGATCGCGGGAATGCTATTCGACATATTCGTGAGGAACCCGACGGCAGTGGTCAGAGTCGCGAGCACGAGCGCAATACCAACCGTGCGGATCGCCGTGCGGATCGCGTCATCTACGGAGAGGCCTGCGGACAACCCCTGCCTATAGCGAGTCGTCATGTGGATCGAGTAGTCGACGCCGAGACCGATGAGGAGGATCGGCAGGATCTGTGTCAACTGGGACTGCTCCCCATAGAGAAGGTATCCGATACCGTTCACCCATTGGATGGCGAATCCGATGGTGAGGAATGTGAGGAGTGTGTCGGCAGCTGTCCGACGGAGCTTCTTGCTCGCAACTGTCCAAAGAACAAACGCGGCGAGGTACAGGATGCCTGCAGCCATCAGAATCGGACCGATCTCCGCCTCACCCCACGACGCAGGGAAGACCTCAGGGAACACCAGTCCGAGGCTCGGGGCGATGGCAATGAGAACGCCGCCGAACATGAGCGCCATGCCCGCATAGAACAAGCTTCGATCTCTGATCGTCGATGGCTTGACAACGAACACGATCGCGAGCACCAGGAGGATTATGAGTCCCGCAGCGGCGAACATCCGGAGAATCTCAGCTTCGAAGTCACCACCGGAGGCAAAGATCAGCTCCTGGCTGAAGGCTTCATTCGTCACCGACTCCGGCGTGGGGGCTTCGTCAACTGCTCCCGCGATCAGCTCCGCACGCCTGGCGGCTTCATCGAAATTTTCTGCATCAGACTCGTAGGTGATCGCCGTGAGCCCGTAACTGGCCGTGGCTGATTCGAAGTCTGCGTCCGTGGACAACAGTGCAACGAGGAAGCTCCGGAACTCAGGGGCCACGGACTCCATGCCCATCACATAGAGAGCCTTGACCTCGGCATCTGAGATCGGCACCGGTGCACCGCCTTGGATTGCGAACTGCACGGGTGCCAGGTAGGACAGAACCGCGGGAGTTCCGTTGGAGTCGATGAGATACTCCCCAGCATCGCTCATCCTCACGGACTCGTTGAGCGCTTGGGCCACATCAAGACCAGCAAGCGTGATCACATCGTTGTCCGTACTTGATGTGAGCACCTGCAAGCGTGCCGAGGTCGAACCGAACTGCTCGCCGATCTCGGCGGCTGCCATCAGCTCGGGTGCGTCTGGAGCAAAGGACTCGTTCTGATCCTCGGCTGGCAGGTACTTGGACGCGAGACCACTCAGACCAAAGGTGATCACCAGGGTCACCGTTATGACCACCCACGGTGCCTTGCGAACCACTGTGGCGACGGCGTTGACGAGTGACTTCAAGAGGGTGCTCCGATCTCACGTCCGAGTGACGTTTGCAGACGCAAGCGTACCGCCCTCTTGCACGCTCGAAACGTCACCTTGGTTCGGCGATGATGCTCCTGATGCGCTCAGCCGCCTCTGTGGCTGACACACCGCGTTCGTCTTCGTCCTCGCCCCTGAGCCGAATTCCAACTGTCCCGTTTTCGACGTCGCTGTCCCCGACCACAAGCACCACGGGATGCTTCTGTGTGATCGCCGTTCGGATCTTCTCACCGACGGTGTCATCCGCTGTGTCGACCTCAACACGCACGCCTTGTTCGGCGAGAGCATCGGCAACCGACCGCGCGTATTCGTTGTGCCGGTCTGCGACGGGTACCACCGTGACCTGCACCGGTGACAACCAAGCGGGAAATGCGCCGGCGTAGTGCTCAATCAGGATTCCGATGAAGCGTTCGATCGAGCCGAGAAGCGCACGGTGAATCATCACGGGTCGCTCAAGAGTGTTCTCACTCGAAGCGTATTCGAGGTCGAAGTTCTCTGGCTGCGCGAAGTCAACCTGGATGGTCGAAAGCTGCCAACGGCGACCGATCGCATCCTTGATGTGAATATCGATCTTCGGCCCGTAGAAGGCACCTTCACCGGGTGCAAGCTGATAGGACAGTTCGGTATTCTCGAGGGCAGCTGCGAGGTACTCCTCGGCCTTGACCCACAGATCAGGGTCGCCAACCGACTTCTCCGGCTTCGTCGAAAGATCCGCCTCGAACTCATCGAAACCGAAATCGCGCAAGACCATGAGCACGAAATCGAGCAGATTCTTGAGTTCGTCTGCAAGCTGATCTTCTGTCGTGAATATGTGACTGTCGTCCTGAGTGAACCCTCGGGCACGCATGAGTCCGTGAATGACGCCACTCATTTCATAGCGGTATACGGTGCCGAGCTCGAACAGTCTCAGCGGCAATTCCCTATACGAGCGGCTTCTGCTCTTGTAGATCAGGATGTGGAATGGGCAGTTCATCGGTTTGACGAAATATTCCTGCCCGGGGCGATTCTCCCCTCCGTCGATCTCCATGGCCGGAAACATTGTGTCACGGTAGAAATCGATGTGGCCCGAGGTCTCCCAGAGCCCTGCCTTTGCCAGGTGAGGAGTGACGACATACTCGTATCCGAAAGCCGCATGGGTACGGCGTGAATAGTCTTCAACCATGCGGCGCAGAATCCCGCCCTTTGGATGCCACACGGCGAGACCACTCCCGAGCTCGGACGGGAACGAGAACAGGTCGAGCTCTGCGCCGAGCTTCCGATGATCGCGCTTGGCCGCCTCCTCGAGTCGAACGAGATAGGCGTCGAGTGCCTTCTTTGATTCCCAGGCCGTCCCGTAGATCCGCTGCAACTGGGGTTTCTTCTCATCGCCGCGCCAATATGCACCAGCGGATCGCATCAGTTTGTACGACCTCAGCCTTCCCGTCCTCGGCAGATGTGGCCCGCGACAGAGGTCGAGGAACTGGTCGTTGCGGTAGGTGCTGACAGAATCGCCACCGATGCCTTCACCCGACTCAACACCTGTGATGATCTCGCGCTTGAATGGCTGATCGGCGAATGCCTCAAGGGCTTCATCGATACTGAGCTCACCCCGGTCGAAGGTCTGATCGGAGGCAACGATCTCAGCCATCTTCACCTCGATACGGTCAAGATCATCCGGTGTGAAGGGATCCTCGACCTCAAAGTCGTAATAGAACCCGTCTTCGATCGCTGGGCCTATGGCGAACTTCGCTTCGGGAAACAGATCGAGAACCGCTTGGGCCATGATGTGTGCAGCTGAGTGGCGTATCACGTGGCGACCAGCCTCGGTGTTCTCTGTGACAATGGATACAGAAGCATCTTGGACGATCGGCCTTTCGATGTCGTACAGCTCGCCATCAACTGTTACCGCCACGGCAGCCTGCGCGAGACGCGACCCGATATCGACCGCGATGTCGTATCCCGTAACACCGTCCTGATACTCCCGGCTGGAGCCGTCCGGAAGGGTGATGGTTAGCGGCATTGAGTTGCTTCCTGTTCGATGAGGCCGTAAGCGTACCTCCGTTGTTCGTCGTGATCGTCACGACCTGCAACAATGCGGCTCAAGAGAGAGGGGCCAGTCTGGATCCACAATCGCTCGCCCGCAGAATGGCCGCTGGGGGCACCGTTCAAGAACTGACGGCGACCACGTCACAGATCAACGCAAATCAGGTTTACCGGATATGGCGTGAGTCTGACAGTCTGATTCTCAAGGTGTATGGATCTGACGCACGTCAGCGCAGGGAACGTCACGCGATGAACGCGCTGACAGACTGGGGTCATGCGCCTGAGATCCGCGACTCAGGTTCCACGCAGGATCTCCATTGGATCGTGTTCGCTGATGCCGGCCAATGGAACCTCGAGACGCTTCCGGAGAATCCCGGTCTCGCTCGGACCGCCGGCAAGATTCTTCGTGAGTTGCATGAGACTGACAAGTCGCTGCTGTCGAATCTGGAGCGCGGAATCGACCAGGCGTGGGTCGCGATCGATTTCCAATCCACGCTCAGAAGGCTCGACCGATATCGATCTCGGGTAGGAGTCTCCCAGGACTTCATCAAGGCCGCACAGAGCCTCAATCCTCCCTTTGCAAACGATCCGGTCGTGGCCCACACCGATGCTGTGCCTCGGAACTTCATTGTTGACGACGGAGGAAGCGTGACGCTGATCAACTGGGAGTGGGCGACCCTCGCGCCACCAGAATGGGATCTCACCCGTGCCGCGTGGTCGATCGGGATGCATGCAGGGCCCACAGCCGCGGCTGCGTTGTTCGAAGGTTATGGAAAGTCGATCGACGGGGTCCTGATCGACCGGTGGATCGTCTACCACACAGCGCAAACCCTCGTGAGACACACCGAGCAGAGCATGACGACCCGTCCCTCGGATGTTCCGACCGGACTCGTCGACGAATTCAACAGAGCAGTACTCGGTGCAACAAGCTGATATCAGATATCAGAATCCAGATGCCAGCGTTCTGAGAGCGAAGCGTTCTGACCTCTGACAGTACAAATACCCAAGGTTTTCGCGTTCTTCCTTTAGCATGGATCATCCGATGAAGGGAGCGTGATGTTGGAGATGGCACTCGCTGCAGTCTTTGTCACTGTTGCAGTTCTGGCGATCGGTGGACGCGGTATCAACACCGCTGGAACGGGTGCAGGACCGTATTTCGCGGTCCTGGACGAGTCGTCCGATCTTCCCTGTCCCTGGTGCCGTGCCCAGACGCACGAAGGTGACAACCACTGCTCAACCTGCGGCCAACGCTTCGGGTAGCGAAGGATCTCGAGACCCCGGTTGTCAGTTCACGGTCTTCAGCCGGACAAATTCGCGATTGATCGTGTCCTGCGCCATGCCCATTCCCTCGTAGAGCGCTACGGCGCGCGTGTTGCCACGATCGACCCAGAGGGTTCCGCGACGCACCTGTGCTTGCCGTGACAGGTATGCGAATCCTGCGAGCGCAAGCGAGCGACCGAGACCTCTCCCCTGCCTCGTCGGTGACGCCGCGATCCTGTAGATCTCTCCATCCCCGTTCTCATGGACACGGGTCCAACAGAATCCGATGATCTCGCCGTCATCCTCAGCGACCAGGAAACCTTCCGGGCCCAATCCTTGACACTTGAGCAGTCTCCGAAACTCTGGTTCGTCGAGCGAAGCTGCTTCTCTGTGTCCGGCGAACGCTTCACGGTTGATCGCCAGAACACGGACGACATCTCGCGTCTCGAGCGGGCGCACATGCAGATCTCCCACAGGCTCCGAGATCGGCAATCGCACCACATAGTGAACCAATTCTCTCGCAGCTACGAAGCCTGCACGTTCCAGGGCAGCATCGAGAGAGTGACGATGGGACCACACCGATACGGGATCTCCATGTGGAGTGAGGTCGAGGGCTGACTTCAGGAGACGGTCTTCAAAGGCGGCGAATCGAAGACCGGGCTCCAATGCCGTCTCGATCGCCCAATGATACGAACCGTCGTCGTGCAGATGCTGGGCCGTTGCTCCCACAGCCACGACCTCATCGTCCTCCTCGATCACAACGAGGCGGTCAGCATCACGAAGCCGAACCGTCTTGGCATGACTCAGCGCCTCGGTTCCGTCCGCTTCGGTGATCGCGGCGAGGAAATGCTCGATGCGAGAATTGTTCATCCGATAACCGTAGACCGACAGCTGAAGTCCGAAAACCGACGATTACTCAACATCAGGGAGAGAGGCCGCCGCCGTAGGACACTGGCTTCTGTGGAAGAGCGGAGGACCGATCGTTTGTCGTAAGCGAGACCTCAGTCGATCGCTTGCTACGCTCCCGCCGGTGAGCAAGGTAGGACTGGTCCTCGGTGGTGGCGGCATCACAGGCGCGGCGTTTCACTTCGGAACGCTGCTTGCGATCGAGATGGCCACAGGGTGGCATCCAGATGAATCCGAAGTACTTGTCGGAACATCATCTGGCGCTTTCGTTGGTGCAATGGTTCGCGGGGACGCCCTTCACCTGGACAGCTTTGCCGGAACCGGTGAAACAGAGGACGAGATTCACGAATGGCTCAACGGCTATCTGTACCGTCGGGGCGCACCGCGAGGAGCACTGCGATGGATGCGCAAAGGTCTCCTTCCTGCCCTCCGACGACCCAGCCTGCATGTCGCGCTTGGAAGCCCGGGACTTTATCGCACCGATGGACTCGAAGAGTGGGTGTCCGAAGCGATTGGACCTCTCGCTGACTCATGGCCTGCAAAGCCGACGGCTCTGGTCGCATACGATGTCGAACGCAGGAGGCGTGTCCCCTTTGGCACCGAAGCGGCACCGAAGGTCTCCTTGTCGAGTGCTGTTGCGGCATCGAGCGCAGTTCCCTTTGTATACGAACCGGTTCAGATCGATGACCGCTGGTATGCAGACGGCGGTCTTGCGAGCGGTACTTCCGCAGATCTGCTGCTGGCATACCCCGAAGCGCTTGATCTCGTTCTCGTAGTGGCCCCATTTGCAGCCACCGAACCACGTTCGTCCGGAAGGTTCTACGAGGACGTGTTCGATAACGTCGGGCGTGCCGCTCTTGCGTCTGAATTGGCGATGATCCGCCGGCAATGGCCCGAAACGGAGATACTCGTCCTGCGACCCGATGAGGCCGTACTCGACATTGCAAGACCGAATCCTATGTCTGTCGGCGCAGCGATTCCGACCTTCCTCGAAACGCTACGTTCGATGCGCCACGAGCTCGCACACGGATCGGTGTGGCAGGTTCTGCAGAGCCATCTGTGCAAGAACCTGCCGGCGGCCCATGGTGCGCACGCATAGAGAACTACCAATGTGCGTCGCGTAGGATGACGCGATGACAGTCGAGAAGAAGATCTCAGGCCTCTGGGTGACGAACGACCGCACCGAGTTGATAGCAACGATTGTGCTTGCAGTAGCGACCATCCTCACAGCCTGGTCGGGTTTCGAGTCCGGGAAATGGGGGGGCGAACAGTCGGTGAATTTCTCCGAGGCCGGAGCAGCAAGAACCGAATCCACCCGGGCAGACACCCTCGGAGGACAGCTCGCTCAGATCGATGTCGCTATGTATATCGACTGGGTCACGGCTCTGAGTGACGAACTCGCCACAGGTGCAGTGACCGAAGCGTCGCTCAGTCCCTACACGCCCACGGATGGCACAGTCTCGGGATTTCTCTACGCACGATTCAGGGACGAGTTCCTGCCGGCAGTCGACGCTTGGCTTGCCACGGAACCGATTGTCAATGACGCAGCCCCGAAGACACCCTTTGAGATGGAAGAATACGTGATTGCCCAGCTGGTCGAGGCCAAACGCCTCACCGCTGTCGCCGACCAAAAGGCGGATGACGCCCGGACGGCAAATCAGAACGGCGACAACTACGTCCTGACGATGGTCCTGTTCGCGTCGGTGTTGTTCTTCGCAGGAGTGAGCTCGAAGATGAATCGGCCTCGCAACCGCGTGACCGTGCTCGGATTCGGAATAGCCACCCTCACCGTCGGATTGGTCATCCTCGCGTCTCTGCCGATCCTTGTGTAACGATCCTCGCCAGTTCGATCGCCCCGAGAACCCCGGCGTCATCTCCGAGCTCGGGTCGGGCAATGACGGGACCTCCTTCGGCAAACGGGACCGGTGGATACAGACCCGAGGCCTCCGCGAGAGCCTTGGCAACTTCGGAATGCAGACCGGGCAATTTCGACAAGCCACCCCCGATGATCACAATGTCGATGGGCACGACCGAGCACATTCCAGCAATGCCCCGAGCCAGATACCACGCTTCGAGACGGGTTGCCGCACCGGTGAGATGTCCCAAGTCCTCAGGGGCTCTCCCCCACCTCTGCCGAACGGCAGGCCCTGACGCCATGCCCTCAAGACAGTCCTCATGGAATGGGCACGAGCTGATGTGATGGTCCTCGCTTCGGCGAGGAACCCTGATGTGGCCGATCTCAGGGTGGTTCGATCCCCGCACGAGGCGACCGTTCGACCAGATTCCTCCCCCGACTCCCGTCCCAACCGTCAGATATGCAACATGGTCATGGGCGCGGCCGGCACCCCATGCACTTTCTGCGAGAACGGCGGCATTGACGTCAGTGTCGATAACGGTCGGCACGCCGAGATTTCCGGATATTGCATCAAGGACGTTGACTCCCGACCACCCTGGTTTCGGTGTGTTGAGGAGCTCTCCGTACCGATCACCGTGGGCTCTCAGATCTATCGGACCGAACGACGCCAGGCCAAGTGCCTTGAATGGCCGTCCATTTGCGACAGCTCCAATGGCCAAGCGCACGGCCTGCAGGGTGCTGTCAGGGTCGGCTGTCGGCACCTCCTCACGAGCGGCTATCGAGGTGCCGCCAAGACTCGAGGCTATGACGATCTTCGTACCGCCGAGCTCGACGCCGACGTACAGATCAGATGGGTCAGCGGCTGGCATCGTTTCGCGTCTTGAGTTCGTCGGCAAGCAGGAAGGCAAGCTCGAGCGACTGGCTCGCGTTCAATCGTGGATCGCAATGGGTGTGATAGCGGTCCTTCAGGTTCTCCTCACCGATCTGGGCGATCCCGCCTGTGCATTCTGTGACATTCTTTCCTGTCAACTCGATGTGAACGCCACCCGGGTGGGTGCCCATCGACCGATGAATCTCGAAGAACGCCCGAATCTCAGCAACGATACGCTCCAGTGGTCGCGTCTTGTATCCCGTCGACGAAACGATCGTGTTCCCATGCATCGGATCGCACGACCACACCACAGCAAGGCCCTCACGTTCCACAGCCTCGATCAGCGGAGGCAGATAGCGTTCGACATCATCCGAACCGTGCCTGGTGATAAGGGTGAGCCGCCCGGGGTCGTTGTGCGGATTGAGCACGCGCGCAAGCTGAACCAGTTCGTCTGGATGGAGTGATGGTCCGCACTTGAGTCCTATCGGGTTCTCGACACCGCGAAGGAACTCAACATGGGCACCATCGATCTGACGTGTTCTGTCACCGATCCACAACATGTGTGAAGATGTCGCGTAGTAGTCACCGGATATGCTGTCAACCCTCGTCAGCGCCTGCTCATAGCCAGGCAACAGAGCCTCGTGGCTTGTGTAGAAGTCCGTCTCTCGCAGTTCCCGAACGGACTCAGGCGTGATCCCGATTGCCCGCATGAAGGCGAGTGAAGCGTCGATCTGATTTGCAAGGTTCTCGTACCGGACAGACTGGGTTCCGTCCTTGATGAACTCGAGGTTCCAGCGATGAACCTGCTCAAGATTCGCCATGCCACCCTGAGCGAAGGCTCGAAGCAGGTTCATGGTGAGCGCAGATTGGTGATAGGCCTTGATGAGTCGAGCCGGATCAGGTTTTCTCGCCTCCGCGTCGAACTCGATGCCGTTGATGTTGTCGCCGCGGTAGACAGGAAGTGAAACGTCACCCTGCGTCTCGAAGCTGGACGATCTGGGCTTTGCGAACTGCCCGGCCATCCGCCCGACCTTCACAACAGGTACCGCTGCTCCAAACGTGAGCACAACAGACATCTGCAGGATGAGCTTGAACGTGTCCCTGATCGTGTCGACATGGAACTCGGCGAACGACTCGGCGCAATCACCACCCTGGAGCAGGAACGCCTCGCCCTTGGAGACCGAAGCGAGAAGTTTGCGGAGACGCCGAGCCTCACCAGCGAACACCAACGGAGGAGACGCGGCCAATTCCTTCTCGGCGTCCGCCAACGCTTCTGGGTCCGGATAGTCGGGTTGCTGCTGTATCGGCTTTGATCGCCAGCTGTCAGGTGTCCAGGTCATATCCGAATCTGCCATCCTTCGGCATCTCGTTTGTAAACGCGAATGCTAATGGTGCCGGTATCTCCGTTGGTCACAGGCACTCAGAAGTCTCTGTGATCCGGGTGAGGACCGATCCGGTCACCTGTGTCGAGGGACTCCATGCCTGGGTCAGGCAACCGATCGCACCGTTGGCAGTTCGGATGAGTGTCTGCTGGAGGTTTGGATGCAGCTCCACCTGATTGACCGACGGGGCAATGTTCGCATTCACCATGAGCTGATCAAGATGATGCGGCTCGAAGTTGGAAATGCCAATCGCTCGCGCAAGACCCTCGGACCGGAGGTGCTCCATGGCTCTCCACGACTCTGCCGTCTTGTCGGGAACCGGCCAGTGGACCAGGAAGAGATCGACGTAGTCCATGCCGAGCCTTCCAAGACTTGCAGACATCGCGGCAAGTGTCTCGGCGTAACCCTGCTCCGTGTTCCACAGCTTGGTCGTGACGAAGATGTCTTCCCTGATGACACCGGATGCACGGATCGCTTCACCAACGCCCGTCTCGTTCCGGTAGACGGCTGCGGTATCGATGAGCCGGTAGCCATCCTCGATGGCCCAGGTGATGGCGTTGCGGACTTCAACGCCATCCTCGGTCTGGAATACACCGAGTCCGTGCATCGGCATGGGTACGGCGTCGTGCAGCATCGTGGTGGGTGAAATTGAAGTGTTCATCTCTCAACGGTACCTGCCCGGACCAGCGTGAGGGTCCGGGACTGGCGAGCGTCATACGCGTTTGTTTTGCGAAGACACCACGCCGAGACTGCGCGAAGGTGCTCCTCGTAGACCCGGGTGAGTGTGCCAGCACGCGACAGTGCTGCTCCCCGAATTGTGCTCCTCCAAACCCTGCGTTCCCGCTTCGCGGAATTTCTCACATGCTTCTTGGCGGTATTCAACGCTCCATGTGGCATCCTTGAATCATGAACGCGACCGAGGCCTGGTTGATCGCAACGCTTCTCCTCCTGATAGTTGTTGCTGCGGTGCTCGGTGCCTCTGAAGCTGCGATTTTGCGAGTGCAGCGCGTCAGGCTTGAGATCACTGCGGAGACTGGCGACCCGCGAGCGGCAACCATGCTCTCACTGCTCGATGATCTGCCGGGGATCCTCAACACAGTGCTCCTGATCGTGTTGCTGGTCCAGATTGGCGCTGCAACAATCGCAGGCGCGTTGGCAGCACGCTTCTTCGGGTCCATCGGTATCACGATTGCATCGTTCGGGCTGACCTTCGTGTTGTTCGTCTACTCCGAGGCCATCCCGAAGACATACGCGGTGAGACATCCTGAATCCGTGGCTCGAGCCACGGCTCCCCTGCTCCGATTCCTGTCGGTGGCGTTGAAGCCCCTCGTCTCCGTGCTTGTGCGGTTCGCGGATTTCCAGGCACCGGGAACCGGCATCGTATCGCCCTCGGCGCCCACCGAAGATGAGCTCCTCAGACTTGCGTCCCAAGCCGCTGCCACGGGGATGATCGAGCCATCGGACCACATACTGATGAACCGTGCATTCGAGCTCGGTGACCAGAGAGTTGACGACATCTACGTGCCACGTCTCGATGTCGTCGCGGTCCGGCGTTCCGTCACCGTGCGCGAGGCACTCGACCTCGCCTTGAGAAGCGGCCACCGTCGTATCCCAACATACGAAGGCGACATCGACAACATCGTCGGTGTGGCGCGGCTGAGCGACCTCGCCAGGATTGCCATCGACGATCCGGATCGTTCTGTATCTTCTCTCACACTCGAGCCTCTTTTCGTCCCCGAATCGAGAAGAGTCGTCGACCTGCTCGGAGACATGCATAGGGCTGACATCCACTTCGCAGTTGTCGTCGACGAATACGGCGGCACGGCAGGCATCGTCACGATCGAAGACATCGTTGAGCGACTGGTGGGTCCACTCTCAACCGAGCAGGAGCACACATCATCTGATATCGAGCGTGTCGACGCCACGACCTGGATCGCTGCTGGAGCTACGGACACTGACGATCTCGAGCGTGCCATCGCGGTGTCTCTACCTCGCGGTGATTGGAACACGGTTGCAGGCCTCGTTATCGCCACCGTCGGCCATATCCCCGGCACAGGCGAGTCGATAGAGGTCGACGGCATGCAGTTCACCGTCCTCAACACGTCGGGGCACCGCATCATGAGCGTTCGAATAGCTCTGTCGTGAGACCGATCCTTGACATCGTCGCGCGTGTTGAGCTCGTTTGGATACCGATTTCGTTCGGTGAGTCCGGACCCCGTCAACCGGATCCCGAAAGCAACACCTTTTCGACGAACTCCACGAGCTCATCCACGAGCTCGACACCGGCGCTCAGTTCTTGATCGTTGTGGTCGGCTCCCTCGATGATCACGAGCTCCTTGGCTTCGGAGGCAGCCTCATAGACCTGCACGCTCTGATCCAGGGGCACGGTTCTGTCTGCTGAACCCGCTATCACAAGCAGGGGCGCTTCAACGAGGCGAATCTGCTGCAAGTTCTCGTAGCGGTCCTTCAACAGAACGGACACGGGAAGGAAGGGATAGTGCACCGAGGCAACATCGGCAAGAGAGGTGAACGGTGAACGCAGCACCAGGACCGCTGGGGGTCGATACCCGGCCACGTCTATTGCTATGGCCGCGCCGAGCGATTCACCGAAATACACCAGTCGCTCCATATCGACGTCATCGCGGGTTCCCAGGTATGTGACGGCGGCCGCTCCGTC
>JAZFUH010000301.1:0-3518 GCA_036447125.1 Acidimicrobiia bacterium
GCACGAACGCCGTTGCCCACACAGGAACACACCCGTCGACCGTGCAGCGGTCGCGCAACTCGCGGTCATTCGTCACAACAACTGTCCGGTGCGGTTCTGCGTGGACGAGATCAACGATCATGTCGTCAGCCTTCTCCCCACGGGAGAACCGAACCGAGACACCCGCTGGAGACCGAAAACCCTCACGGCCATCTTCATCGGGACCGTCGAAGACGACGAACACTTCAGCCTCTGAGCTCCTGGCCAGGCGCCCCGCGCGACCGACAACGTCGTCTCTGGCTTCTCTCGTGGCGAATCGCTCCCCGTGGATCTCACCGGCCACGTTGTAGCCGTCGATGATGAACCTCGCCGGATCCTGCCCGATGAGCGACGTGAGCGTCGAACTCGCCTCAGGAGAGATGCCGGCCGGCACCCTGAGCGGATCCAGGACTTCACGTGACCCACGCGACAGGCTCTTGCTCCGGAACGGTCTCGCCCTCCGTTCGACCATGTCGAGCCACCGGGCGAACGCGACCGGGTCGGATGGCGACGGGTCAGAGCGAGTGCCCCGTCCCGGAAAGCCTCCCGACTCCGCACGTCTGCGACTTCGCTCCGTCGCCGCCTCAAGCCTGACCTGCATCTCGATCAGCTCATGACGGAGATCTTCCATCTGGCTCGTGAGGCTGCCGATCTCTGAGTCCCGAGTCGCCACGATCTGGCGAAGCTCCGCGTTTCTGGCCTCTGCACGTCTGTGCCCCTCAGATATCGAGTCATGGGCCTCTCTGAGAGCATCGAGCTGGCCGGCTCGGACAGCTTTCATCCTCAGCTTGGCCTCCTTGAGCTGACCTCTGAGCGAATCGATCCTCCGATTGGCAGAGGCCAGATCGCCTGCTGCCTCGGACTCCTTCGACACGGCCACCCGTGTGGCGATCAGATCGAGACCGACCTGTGGATCATCAAGGAACGCCGCGAGGTCTGGGTCAGTGGTTCCGCCAGAATCGAATCGATCCCTGACTGCATCACGAAACCGTTCACTGTCGATCAACTCTTGCAAGATGGATCTTGCCAACGGCGGCGGAAGCGTACGAGCTGAACTCTTCGCCGCTTTCCGAAGCCTTGCGGGAACATCATCCGAAGCCATGTCGGCAAGCTCATTGCGTGCAGCTTCAACCACGGGCCTGAGCATGGTGATCGTGAGTTTGTCCAATGTCATATCATTGCCCTGAGAATTCCGTTGCTCGCCATCTTGACATGCGTTTCGAGGGTGCCATACTCCCACGCCATACCCCCGAACATGGGCAACGCAATAAATGACGAACCGATACGAGCTGGTACTCATTCTTATATAGGCGCATCGAACCCTTGATGCGCCCAACCCTCCGTACCACGGAGGGTTCTTTTGTACCCGGAGAACAAGATGACAGAACAACTCAGCGGAGCAGCGATACTCATCAGATCCCTCGAACACGAGGATGTCGAAATGATCTTCGGTGTTCCGGGTGGGGCGATCCTCAAGGCCTACGACGAGCTCTATTCGAGTTCGATTCGCCACATCTTGGCTCGACACGAGCAGGGCGGCGGCCACATGGCATCAGGCTATGCACACGCCACAGGGCGTGTCGGGGTGACATTCGCCACATCCGGACCGGGTGCCACGAATCTCATCACGCCGCTCGCCGACGCCTACATGGATTCGATCCCCGTGGTTGCTGTTACCGCTCAGGTGGGTTCGACCTCGATCGGCCTCGATGCATTCCAGGAGACGCACACCTGGGGGATCTCGATGCCTGTCACCAAACACAATTATCTCGTCACTGATATCGACGAGATCCCTTCGACGATCAGGGAGGCCTTCCACATCGCCTCAACCGGTCGACCCGGTCCGGTGCTCGTAGATATCACGAAGGACGCCCTCGCGGACACCATGGCATGGCACGGTCCGCAAGAGATCAATCTCCCGGGCTACAAGCCGTCGGTCAGGGGCCACCCCCGTCAGGTGAGGGCGGCCATGGACGAGATCCTGAGATCTGAACGACCCGTGCTGTATGCAGGTGGGGGAATCATCCGTGCCGAAGCGAGCGGGGAGCTAAGGGAGTTCGCAGAGCAGATGAACCTTCCCGTGGTCACGACCCTGATGGCCCGTGGAGCGATCCCGGATTCGCACCCTTTGACACTCGGGATGAGCGGGATGCACGGAAACTACACGGCAACGACCGCGATCCAGAAGTCTGATCTGCTCATAACCATCGGTGCCCGCTTCGATGACAGGGTGACAGGCAACCCGGAGTACTTTGCACCTCACGCCCGTGTCATCCATGTCGACGTCGACCCCGCTGAGATCGGGAAGATCCGAAGGGTCGAGATCCCGATCGTCGGGGACGCGAAGGCTGTGCTTGGTCAGCTCATCGCCGAGGGCGCCGAGCGCCTCGGGCAGGATTCCGCCCCTGAGCGAACCGAGTGGATCGAAACGATCCAGGGGTGGCAGCGTGACTTCCCCCTCTCCTACCACCAGGATCCCGAAGGTCTCATCCTCCAGCAGTACGTGATCGATGAACTCTCGAAACGGACAGATGACAACACGATCGCGGTTGCCGGTGTCGGCCAGCACCAGATGTGGGCTTCTCAGTTCTGGAACTTCAAGCATCCGAACACGTGGATCAACTCTGGAGGACTCGGCACGATGGGATACGCCGTCCCCGCTGCGATTGGAGCCCAGGCGGGTATGCCGGATCGGACGGTCATCGCCATCGACGGTGACGGATGCTTCCAGATGACCTTCCAGGAACTCATCACCGCGGCTCAGGAGAACATCCCTGTCAAGATCGCGGTATTGAACAACGCAAATCTTGGCATGGTCCGCCAGTGGCAGAAGCTCTTTTACGACAACCGGTACTCAGCCACGGAGCTATCGTATTCGAACCCGAATATTCCGATGCTCGCCGAGGCCATGGGCTGCGCGGGGTTTCGAGCCGAAACACCCGAGGACGTGATCCCAACGATCGAAAAGGGCCTCGCGATCAACGATCGTCCTGTGGTGATGGAGTTCGTCTGCGATCCCGACGCGATGGTCTTTCCCATGGTTGTGGCAGGTGGATCGAACGACGAAGTTCTGATGGGTCCGGAGGATCTCTGATGCCCAAGTCGCAGCATCTCATCACAGTGACCGTCGAGAACAAGCCGGGTGTGCTCGCGAGGATCACGTCGATGTTCGCGAGGAGGGATTTCAACATCCACTCGCTCGCTGTCGGTCCAACCGAGGATCCGACACGGTCGCGGGTCACGATGGTCGTCGATGGCCCTGAGATGGAACAGATCGTGAAGCAGCTCTACAAGCTCGTGCACACGATCAAGGTCACCGAGCACGCACCTGGTGAAGCCGTCGAACGCGAGATCATGCTCGTTCGGGTCAACGCGGACCCGAAACGACGAAGCGAGATCCTCGACGCGGCGAACATCTTCGATGCATCAGCAGTCGACGTCGGTGCGAACACGATCACCTTCGAGGTTGTCGGCGAGCCATCCAGGCTCTCAGACTTCCT
>JAZFUH010000302.1:0-7308 GCA_036447125.1 Acidimicrobiia bacterium
GTGGCCTTCTACACGGAGCTGCTCGGTTGGAATGCTGAGGCAATGGACTTCGATGGCTTCCCCTACACGGTTCTCAAGGTCGGAGATCGCTCAAATGGCGGTGCATACGACATGTCGGGATTCCTGCCCGATGAGATCCCCGCGCACTGGTTGGTGTGGTTCATCGCTGAGGACTGCGCCAGGGCTGCCGGCCACGTCGTCGAGCTCGGCGGAACCGTTCAACGGGCGCCTGAGGAGAGCGGCATCGGGATCTCTGCGGTCGTGAGCGACCCATTCGGAGCAACGCTCGGGATCATCGAGACAAGCCAGGTTGACAGCCAACCGTCACGCTGACAGTAGCCTGACACGCTCCAGCCCTTTGGCGGCGAAGGGACGGGAATTCATCCGACCTATTCACCGTTGACAGCGGAAGCTCCGACCAAGTCCTCACATGCACCCCGAAACACAAGACCAGATCAAGGACAGGCTCTCACATGGTCTTCGTGATGCGCGGAACCGAACGTTCTCGATGACGGGACCGCTGACCGACGACGACCTCCACCGACAATTCGACCCGCTCATGAGCCCTCTCGTATGGGATATGGGACACATCGCCAACTTCGAGGAGTACTGGCTCCTACGTGAACTCGGGGGGCGCACGGCCCACGATCCCGCACTGGACGAGATGTACAACCCCTTCGACAACCCGAGATGGGTTCGGGGTGAACTACCCCTGTTGGACCGCAGAGAAGCAACGGAGTATCTCACCGAGGTTCGACACGATGTCGATGCGGTGCTCAGAAACGCCGATGTCCGTGACGGTCCCGCGATCGCAAGAGGCGGATACGTATTCGAGATGACGATCCAACATGAGGCCCAGCACCACGAGACGATCCTCCAGGCGCTGAACCTCCGCCCCGACCTGTCGCCGTATCAGTTCGCCACTTCACGTCGTCTACCCACACAGAGAAGCGTCGATGACACGGAACGGATTCGCATCGGCGCCGGACCCTTCATGATGGGCACCGATGACCGAGTCTCTGCATATGACAACGAACGGCCAAGCCACTCCGTACACGTGGATGCATTCGATCTCGACCGATTCCCGGTCACCAACCGAAGGTTCGCCGCGTTCGTGGATGACGCCGGCTACGACCGGCCCGAGTTCTGGAGTACGGAAGGGTGGGCCTGGAGAACAGGTGTCGACCATGAAGCACCTCAGGGCTGGCATCGCGACGGTGAGGGCGGTTGGACCCAGATGATGTTCGGGTCGGTCCGTCGCCTCGATCCCTCCGAGCCCGTAATACACATCAGCTTCTGGGAGGCAGAAGCGTTCGCAACATACGAAGGTGGCAGATTACCGACCGAGGAGGAGTGGGAGAAGGCAGCAAGCGCAGACCCACATTCCGCCGCGGCGCGCATGTATCCGTGGGGAGACACGCCACCGACGAGCCAACACGCCAACCTCGGCCAACACGGATGGGGACCTGCCCCCGTGGGATCATATGCCTTGGGTGCCTCTGCCTACGGTGTGGAGCAGCTCCTCGGGGATGTCCACGAGTGGACATCATCACGCTTCCTCCCCTATCCGGGATACACGACGTTTCCCTACCCGGAGTACTCCGAGGTCTTCTTCGAAGACCTGAACTTTCGGGTTCTCCGTGGTGCATCATGGGCCACGGCGCCCTCAGTGGCCAGAAACAGTTTCCGCAACTGGGACTATCGACAGCGAAGACAGATCCTTGCAGGAGTTCGTCTCGCGTGGGATGTCACATGATCGAAGAAACCGAACGATTCACCCTCACCCGGATCGGCCACCCACACGATTTGCGGGAACGAATGATCAAGGACGTGCGCTCCGGATTGACCGCTGAGTCCAAGAGCCTGCCATCCATGTATTTCTATGACGACCACGGCTCCGCGCTGTTCGAGGAGATCACCCAACTGCCCGAGTACTACCTCACCCGGGCAGAGACCGAGATACTCGACATGTACGCAGACGACATCATTGCCGCGGTCCACCCGGACGAGCTCGTGGAGATCGGGGCCGGATACGCTCGAAAGACCTGTCTGCTTCTGACTGCGATTCATGAGAGGGAGGCAGGCAACGTATACGTCGCGATCGACGTGTCCGAAGCGGCTCTTCGGCATGCCGGGGGGAACCTCACCAGGAGATATCCGTGGCTCCATGTTCGCGGCTATCTGGGTGATTTCGGTTCAGACCTTGATGCCGTTCCGCGACACGGCCGAAGACTCGTTGCGTTCCTCGGGTCAACGATTGGAAACCTGGCGCCGCAACACCGCCCCGCCTTCTTCAGGGCCATCGCATCGATGCTCGATGACGAGGACGGGTTTCTGCTCGGCGTCGATCTCATCAAGAAGGAGTGGGTCCTTCGGGCTGCATACGATGACTCGGCCGGTGTATCAGCTGCATTCAACAAGAACATCCTCACCGTCATCAACCGCGAGCTCGACGGCTCGATCGATGTCGACGCGTTCGACCACGAGACACGGCTCAATCTCGAGAGCGGATGCATGGAGCAACGCCTGCGAGCAAACCGTGAGATCCGTGCCAGGCTCGATGCGATTGACCTCGACGTGCATCTGGAGGCCGGCGAGGCGATCCATACGGAATGGTCGTGCAAGTTCACCCGCGAACAGATCGAATCGGAACTCGAAGCAGTCGGGCTCCGGACGACGAACTGGTGGACAGACAGTGAGAACCGTTTCGGGTTGGTGCTTGCCAGACGGTCGTCAGTCTCTTCGACGTAGCTCTTCGTGAAGCGCCTCGCTCGAATACTGGAGTAACTCGGGACCCCACGCTCTCTCCGCTATCGGAACCTCGGCCTCGTCTGCGAGGAGCCGCACGACGTCATCGCGGAGCGTGCGGGCCCAGGCCCTGCCCTTTGCGTTCGATACGTGGCTCATCGTCCCGTCGGCATTCACCTTCAACAATCTTGCTTCGATCTGTGGATTGTTACGAGAGCCACGTTCGCCATATACGAGCAGCACTGACCCGACAGGGACGTCCTGAATGCCCCCGGTGGCGATGAAGTCCCCTTCGAATGCCCATCCAGAGGCGAGGGACACGTCGACATTCGTAACTATCTTCGCCCAGTTCTTGCGTCGCTCATCACCGACAAGGGGCACATCAACGGGTACGAGAATCGGATCCTCCATGGGACACAGAATACAGATGGCCAGACGACGCTCGCCACAGGCCGCCGTAGAGCCCGTTCCGTGCACTGAGAGCACTAGTCACTCCGAGCGAGTCACAAGCATCCTCCACCGGAATCGCAAAATGGTCGATAGATGGTTTGAGGTAGGCATGCATATCGACCGAACAGCACCAACCGCTTGGATTGTGACAGCCGTAACCGGTGGTGTCCTCTTCGTTCTTGGCGGAGTCGCCACGACGATGTCGACCACCCCGCGCCTTGTGATGGCCGGAGGAGCGGCGGCCTTTGTAGCCCTCGGAATCTACACCTCCTCTGTGGTTCGACGTAACGATGCACTCACCGAGCAGCATGAGCGCATGGTCGCTGAGATCGAGCAACTGCACGCCGCGGACACGTCTCTGCGCACACGCATGGCATATACGTTGAGAGATCCTCTCACTTCCATCGTCGGGTTTGCCGACCACATGGCAGACTCGCCTGACCTCTCCTTCGATGAGCAGCGCGAGATGCTGATCGCCATTCGGACGGACGCTCGGGAAGTGGAGATGGTCCTCTCCGACCTCGCAGAGATCGAACGAACTGCAGACGGTGACCCTTCGATCGCAGCGGTCGTGCTGCTCGATCATGAGATCGCGTCCATCGCGTCAACAATCACAACCGCCGCGATCTTCGAGTCCGACCTTGCTCCAAGCCGTGCCTGGGGAGACAGCGCGAAAGTGCGCCAGGTACTGCGAACAGTTCTCAACGCGGCAATCGATTCGGGATGCGCGTACATCACGCTGCAGACCGCGGAGCGATCAGGACGCGCCACGGCTTCTGTGTCAGGCAGAGACGAACTCCTCACGGTCGAGGCGATTGCCGCACTCACCGGCAACACGGTGGCCGAAGATTTCGACAGCGATGCGTACCGGGCCCTTCGCTCCGCCCATGAGATCGCAGCCTCGATGCACGGATCGATCGGCTACGCCCAGGCGTTCGGGATCTCACACATCGTCATCGACCTACCCGGAGCGCCCTCAGAACTCAGAATCAACGCGCCTCGCCCCAAGCGAAGCCAGCCATTCGACCTCTCGTTCGCATCAGCGGTCGATCTCAGGCCGGAGCGTCCGACGAGCTCGATCAGATTCGCATAGCGGCGACACACGTCGCGCCGTCGATACGATGTGCGGATGCACGAAGACCTCAGACAGGCAGTAGAAGCAGATTCGCTTCGCATCCGCAAGGAACTCGAATCCATGGTGCAGATCCCTTCGGTGAGTGCGCCGGGGTATCCGGCAGATGTGGTGCGCCGATCTGCGGGCCTCATCGAATCGCTTCTGGTCGCCTCCGGTTTTGAGAACGTCCACCTACTCGAGATCGAGGGCGCTCACCCTGCCGTCTATGGACAAAAGAGCGGACCCGATGGCGCACCAACGGTACTTCTCTACGCCCACCACGATGTGCAGCCTCCCGGACCACAGGATCAATGGGATGCAGCGCCCTTCGAGCCGTTCGAACGCGACGGCCGCCTCTTCGGACGTGGCACAGCAGACGACAAGGCCGGTATTGCGCTCCATCTCGCTTCCATCAGGGCATTGGGGAAAGACCTCCCCGTGAACATCAAGGTGTTCATCGAGGGAGAGGAGGAGATCGGCTCTGAGCATTTGATGGATTTCCTGGAGGAGTACACCGATCTGCTTGCATCAGATGCGATCATCATCGGAGATGCCGGCAATTGGCGCGTCGGGACCCCGACACTGACAACATCACTGCGTGGGCTTGTCGACTGCAAGGTCACTGTCCGTACCCTCAGATTCGGTGTTCACTCCGGTTCCTTCGGCGGGGTGTATCCCGATGCCAACATCGTCCTTGCGCGTGTGCTCAGTTCCCTCCATCACGATGACGGATCTGTCGCAGTGAAGGATCTGGTGCAATATGGCGCCGACCCGCTCGACCTCACCGCACAGGAACTCGCAACGCAGACCCTTCCCGTGGATGGGCTCGAACTTCTTGGGAGCGGCACCCTCACCTCACGGCTGTGGACACAGCCATCGATCTCCGTGCTCGCGATCGATTCGGTGCCCATCGGCGAGGCGATAAACCAGATCGTCCCCGAAGCAAGCGCGAAGGTATCGATGCGAATCGCACCTGGCCAGAACGCGGGCAATGCCCTTGAAGCGCTCGTCTCCCATCTCGAAGCTGCGGTGCCGTGGGGTGCACAGATCACGATCGAGCCCGGCGCCCTCGGCTCTGCTGTCGACCTCGAGACCACAGGCGCGATGTACGACGCATATCGCGAAGGCATGCGCGTCGGATACGACACCGAACCCATCGAAACGGGAATGGGCGGCTCCATCCCCTTCGTGTCGGCCTTCTCCGACATCTACCCGGATGCGGCCGTACTTCTCATCGGTGTTGCGGATCCGACGAGCCGCTATCACGGACCGAACGAGAGCGTTGACCTCACTGACCTTGCTTCTGCATCCGTTGCCCAAGCTGTGGCACTCCGGATTCTCGGAGAGTGACGTCTGGCGCGTCGATATCCTGTCTCGGTGCACAGATCGACATTGACCCTGATCACGATCACAGTGGCTGTGGTTGTGATCGCCGTGGTTCTGCGCGATGTGAACGGGGAAATATCTGACGAGCTGGCCACGACCATCGTCACTGGTCTGACTGCTTCGACGACTTCGGCCCCCGAAACCACAACCACTGCGCTTCCGAAAGGGATCACCGTATGTGACCTGTACACAGACATCGTGTCTGCAGGTGTCGTGGCATCGCCAGACCTCGTCGAAGCGTCCGGGCTCGCTGTCAGCCGTGTCGCTCCTGGAGTTCTGTGGTCCCACAATGACTCGCGTGGGACGGCAACGGTGTATGCGTTCACCACAGCCGGCGAGGATCTCGGCGGATACGACGTACCGGGCGCGTTCGCTCTCGACTGGGAGGACATGTCGACAGGACCGGGGCCCGACGGTGAGGACTCCTACCTCTACGTCGGCGATATCGGCGACAACTTCGACATCCGAGACGGGTTGGTCACCGTGTATCGGGTTCCCGATGAAGATCCTGGAGATCTCGATGGTGCGTTCAGCGAGTCGGTACCGTTCACATACCGATATCCGAAAGGGAGCCATAACGCTGAAGCGCTCTTCGTCGATCCCGTGGAACCCGCCCTGTATCTGGTGACCAAGGGTCGAGAAGAGGCTTTCGTGTTCAAGGGGTCGCTGGTACCGACTGACGGGCGGGTGAATCTCGAGATCGTTTCAACGCTGTTCCTCGGCGAGGAGGTTTCCGGGGCGGACATGAGCTCTGACGGAAGCACACTGGTGCTGCGCGGATACAGAACCGTGTGGATGTGGCATCGGGACACGAGTGTGTCGGTCTCTGACATGCTAAGCGGTGACCCATGCGAGGCTCCGTCGCCCGACGAGCGCCAGGGCGAAGCGATCGCATTCGACATGGATCTCAACTACTGGACTGTCAGCGAAGGCTCGAATTCACCGATTCAGCTTGGCGAGCGTGCGGGGGCAGGCAGCTGACAGCCCTACCGCTCGATCGACGTTCGCTTGAACTCGTTGAGGTTCGTCCAGGAAAGCATGTCAAGAAGGCGCTCTACATCGGCTGACTGGTGCCGATCCATGAATCGCACGAAGACGGCCTCATCCCCATGGATGAAGGTCGGTACCCCGAACACCCCGTGCTCCTCCGACGCACCCGTGTGGTCGGCTGCCAACGTCTTGGCAGGCACGCCGGTTAGCACCAGGGACCGGACAGCCCCGGGGTCGAGACCAACGGCGCCCGCAGCAGCCTCGAGCACCGCTTGGTCGTTGATGTCCTCTGCGTTGTCGTGACGGGCTGAGAAGAGCGCAACATGGAACGCGAGAAAGAAGTCGTTGAAGCCGTCCCTGACGGCAATGGACCACAGCAGTGCGAGCACACCGCTTCCAACACGTTCGACCGGTAGATCCCATTGATGGACATCCCGATCCTGACGGTGGTTCTCCGTGAGTGAGAAGGGGACAAACGCCACGTCATACGCCACACCTTCGTTGAGCATCTCGACAACTGTCTCATTGGCATTGCGGGCGAAAGGACAGAGATAGTCATAGGTGATGGAGAAGCTTCGGAGCATGGCGTCAGGGTAGACGCACGGCGGGTCACCAATGAC
>JAZFUH010000303.1:0-4932 GCA_036447125.1 Acidimicrobiia bacterium
CATGTTCACCTTGGTGCCACCGGTGAGTACGTTCGGTGACAGTGTCATGTGGGTGCATGCATGGATCCATCGGGCGAGCGTCGGGTCGCCCTCAGCGACAAGGTCGATGGCTTCATCGATCTTGTCCTCGTCCATGAGCATTTCTTCGAGTTCGTCTCCCAGATCGAGATGTGGGACAAACTTGATCCATGCGTCGGTGATGCCCACGGGCTGATCCGCCGTGCCGATCTTCGAGAAGGCATCTGCCAGGGTCAGCACAGCGTTCGAACGCCCATAGGGCTGGCTTCCATGGCCCGCAGTTCCCTTCACTGACGCAGTTCGCCACGCGGGCCCCTTCTCCGCAACAGTGACGGGGAGGGCGCGGCTGCTCGCTGTGCCCAATGTCGGGCCGGCGACCTCGGTGAGCACAAAGTCACAGGCGACAAGATCCCAGTGCTCCTCAACAAGATGCTTGGCTCCGTGGACCCCGCCAGCCTCCTCATCGGCAACGCATGCAAGGATGATGTCGCCTGCGGGGGCGGGGATGATCCCGTCCCTGATCCACCGGAACACGACGACCATCGCTGAAGTCACATTCAACATGTCAACGGCACCCCTGCCCCAGATGAATCCGTTGTCATTCACGGCAGAAAAGGGATCATGGGTCCAATCCGCAGCGTTCGCCGGAACAACGTCGAGGTGGGGGATCAAGAGAAGTGGGTGTCCTTTCGGCCCTGTTCCCTCAACGCGATAGATGACAGACGCCCTCCCCGGAATCGGTTCGATCACTGTGCCTGGTTCACCGAGATACTCCTGGATCGTGCGCACAGAACGGATCTCGTGACCAGATGTGGGATCGCCGGTGTTCACACATGCGTTCCTGATCATCGCCACCAACAGTTCCACGGCCTCGTTGCCATCCGGGGTGTCAAGCATCATTGTTCGTCTCCGGAACTGCTGAATACATGATGATCGACCGAGCGGCGAATCCGTGTGACTCGTAGAAGTTCTTGGCCGCACGCTGACCGGGTCCGACGGGAGCGTCGAAATGACGGACTCCTCTACCTCGCAGCATCCTCATCGCCTCGGTGAGCATCGTGTGGCCAACTCCGACACCTCGAGCATCCGGTTCCGTATAGATCAGTCGAATTCGCCCGCTGGTCGATCCATGTGCCCTGCCGAGCATCGGCTCGATGGTCGCCCAGAGGAATCCGACAACACTCTCGTCGATCTCACCAGAGAGAACGAACGAGTCCGTATGCTCGATCGCGTGGAACAAGGACAGATCGAAACGCTCGTCGAGCCCATCGGTCAGTGCCCAGATCGGTTTGCGAGCAGTTTGTTCGGACTCCATGTCCCGGTACAGGGACACAAGGCGAAACACGTCGCCGTTGACGGCAGAGCGAACGGAAACATTCATGAGAGCGAGCGTAGCCAGCGAATGTTGTTAGAAGACGCGAGGGCCGGTGGCCCTCTGGGCTAAACCTTGCGGTTCTTTCTGCCGGGGAATCGACTCTTCAGACCCCACCTTGTGACGAGGATGATCGCTTCGACTGCGATCATGCCGCTCATCTTTGATTCGCCGAACAACCGATCCCTGAAGGTGATCGGTACTTCGATGACCTCGAGGCCGGACCGCTCGGTCCTCCACGCCATTTCGACCTGGAAGCCATATCCGGATGCCTGACAGGACGATGGATCGATCTTGCGCAGGGTCGTGTCGCGAAACGCCCGAAAACCGGCTGTGGCATCTCTCACTTTGAGGCCGAGCATCATCGATGCATATGTGTTGCCCGCCCGTGAGATCGCCTCCCTGTACCAGGGCCAACCATCGGTGCCACCACCGGGTACATATCGGGACCCTATGGCAAGATCCGCTCCTGCTTTGACAGCATCGACAAGCCTCGGAAGATCCGCTGGATCATGGGAGAAGTCAGCGTCCATCTCGCAGAGAATCTCATAGCCAAGCTCGAGTCCGTGTTCGAAACCGGCGGCGTAGGCAGGCCCGATCCCTCTCTTCTCCGAACGATGAAGAACATGGACCCCTTCGTCTGCCGAAACAAGCGCATCGGCGATCCTGCCCGTCCCGTCCGGAGAGGCGTCATCGACAATGAGGATGTCGTATCCAAGACCCCGGACCGCATGGGCGATCAGTTCGACATTCTCAGACTCGTTGTAAGTCGGGACGATGACGAGCACGCGCATACCGAAGTGTTCCATACAATGAGTGTCGGTGCACGCGACGGTTGACTTGAGTCAAGCGTCGACAGCGTATCTGTCTGTCAGGACGCGCAGTCGAGACAGATCTTCTTGCGCTTTGCAGCGAGCTGGCTCCGCCGTTTGACCAGGAAGCAACTGGTACATACGAATTCGTCTGATGCAGCTTCGTCGACTTCGGGGGTCTCCATGGCGATCTCTGCGCGGCGGATGGCCCGCATCTCTGCAGCTTCATCGACAACGATGGCCTCATTCGACTCGTCTTCGGTGAGCATCTCGAGTTCTTCGGCCTCGAGCTCGTCGAGGGCCTCGGTTGCTTCGGATTCACCATCTCTGGAATCGTTGTCTGGCCCCTCTGTCTTCTCGCTCCCGAGATCTTTGATCTCTTCGAGCTCTTTGGGCGTGTCGGTGGTCATGTGCCTCTCGGTTCTCGTTCCCGGCGCGGAGCATACCGAATTCGCGCCACAGTTCAATCTGTTCTCATCGACCGACCTCCGAGGGCGGCCTTGTTCCTCCCGATCTGCTCGACCACTGCCCTGTTGTCCCGGTTGCAACGAACGCGATAGGGAGGCTGAGCGTCACAAACGGCAATCGAAAATGGGCTCTTCGGATATGGGCGGGGGGTGACGAAGCGTCGGAATGTAGGACGTCGTACGTATGACGTCGTACGACTCGGAGGTCTTGTGTCGGTTCGTAGGTTGGGTGGGTTGGCGTATCTGTGTACTGATGCTTGGCTATCGACAGCTCAGGGTGCCCGGGCGATAGCGGTGACTTTGCACGGTGCATACGTAATACGAAATACGTAATACGAAATATGTACTACCGGTCTTCCGCCTCCGGGGTTCTCACCGACCCGCTCATATCCGAAGTGCCGAAAGAAGGGTCCCCCTCCTCAGATCACCACATCGATTGCTCCGGGAATGACATCAACGGTGACGCTTCCCTCTCCGAGTATCTCGCCATCGGCCTCAACGGGCCAGTCACCCGGAACCTCCACCCTGATCGCCGAGCCCGAATAGCGTTGAACACCCTTGTGAGTGAGGTGTGTTCCTCTCAAGATGCGCGGCATGATGGCGAAGGCTTGTCGCCGAGGGCCCCGAAAGACCTGCACGTCCATCCTCCCATCCGTGAGCACCGATCGTGGGGCAATATTGAGTCCGCCGCCGAAGAACTGGCCGTTTGCAACCACGACGTTTATCGCCTCACCTGCGAATCGATGCCGATCAATCGTTGCGGTGACCGGTCCACTCGCAAAGCGCCAGAGTGCGATCCAGAAAGCGGTCGTATACCTCGCAGAGCCTGCCCAGCGAGGAAGACGGTTCGCTGTGGCTGCCGATGCTGCGGCAACCCCCAGGTTGAGAGCGTTGAGGAAGTACGTACTTCCGAACGAACCGATCACTCTCCCGATATCCACGGTGTACAGGTCGGGGTCAACGATTCGCTCGAGACCGGGTCTCACTCCGCGCCTGTGTCCGAACGTCCGCACGAAGTCGCCGCCCGAACCGACGGGCACGATCCCGAGAACACAGCGGTCATCACCCGAGGCCTCCATGAACGCGTTCAGGACGAGATGGGCGGTGCCATCGCCACCGACGGAGATGAAGCGGCGGTGCCCGGCAGCATGAGCATCGGAGATGAGTCGAACGATGTCGCTCGGCGACGTCGACTCGGTGAACGTAGCGTCAAGTCCGAGCTCCGCAGAGATGGCCAAGACCTCGCCGTAGGGAGATCCCTTCCGCCCTGCAACCGGGTTCACGACACCGAACCAGCTCAATGGGGCGCTCCTGCTTCTACGATTCCCCTGTCGATCAGTCTGAGTGCCTTCCCGGCAACGAACTCATGATCAGGGAATCCGTCCCGTATCTGGCGGAGAAGGTCGAGTAGCTGTCTGGCCGACCGGACGAAGTCACCAGCACGAAGATCGTCCTCATCGAAGATGTCGACAAGATCGAATCCTGAGGCCCATGCGTGTATCGAGTCCACGAGGCCAACGTCTGGATAGCGGGTCTCGACGAGACCGGCATGCATCTCCCTTTCGGCTATGGCAGCGGCAAGCTCACCCACCTGGGTGAGCGGATCAGCAGCGAAACCAGCGCGAGGCATCCCAGACACGTCTCCCCCTCTCGCCTGATACGTGAATATCGACGCGAATGCACCAAACTCGGCCGGTGAGAGGCCTGTGAACACGCCGGTCCGCAGCGCCTCAGCGAGGAGCAGATCGAGCTCGTTGTACAGACGTCTGAGAGACACCCCACGTGACGTCAATGACCAGTTACTGGTATATCCGGTATCGCTCAACACCTTCATGAGGTTGTCGAACTCAAGACCGATGTCGTTCGTCTTGGACCGCTCGAGACGACGCTCGAGACGTCTGATGTCACGTTCTGCACGCTTCGCTCTCTCGGACCACTTGAGATGGACATCGATATCGGGACATCCAAGCACACCCGGGTCTTGCCCTCTCGGGAACAGAGCAATGGGTTCCCCCGTCGGAGCGAATACTTCGAGAAGCGAACCAACCTCCTTCCGATACGCGGGATCTGTGGATCGTTGCGGTGTCGGCAGGGAGACCTCGCCGAGCACCATTGTCGTTGAAGGCAGATCTCGCGTCCTGATCATCCGCCGTCTCCCACCGACACCGGTCAGCGAGAGCCTCGGCTGGCCTCCCCCCCATGACCTCGAAAGCAGCACGAGCTCCTCACCTGCAACGTCGATCACGGTTCCGGGCTGGAGCAG
>JAZFUH010000304.1:0-2063 GCA_036447125.1 Acidimicrobiia bacterium
TCGTTCGTCTTCGACGATGCTCAACATGCTGCCGATCTGTTCGCGCTTCAGAATTTTGGCAATATCTACACCCGGATCGGGAACCCGACGACGGCGGCGTTCGAGGAGCGGATGGCATCCCTCGAGGGCGGTGTCGGGGCGCTGGCGACAGCATCGGGTCAGGCGGCACAGTTGATCAGTATCCTCACGCTGGCCCAGAAGGGTGACGAAATCGTCGCTTCCCGGTCCTTGTACGGGGGCACATATACCCAGTTCGATGTGACACTGCGTCGCCTCGGTATCGATGTCACCTTCGTCGATATCCACGACGTTTCAGCAATCGAGGCAGCGATCACAGAACGCACCAAGGCTGTATATGCAGAGACGATCGGAAACCCACAAGCAGACATCATCGACTTCCAAGCTGTCTCACGGGTCGCCCACGACCATGGACTCCCCCTCATCGTGGACAACACGTTCGCAACGCCGTACCTGTGCCGCCCACTCGAACACGGGGCAGACATCATCACCCACTCAGCAACCAAGTTCATCGGCGGCCACGGAGCGGTGATCGCGGGATGCATCATCGAGAGCGGCAGGTTCTCGTGGGACAACGGCAACTTCCCGCTTCTCACCGATCCCTCACCCGCCTATCACAACCTCGAATTCTGGGAGAACTTCCGCGAGTACGCCTATCTGATGAAAGCTCGCACGGAGCTGTTGCGCGACATCGGGGCGTGTCTCTCCCCGTTCAACTCGTACCTGCTGCTTCTCGGACTTGAAACGCTGCCACTCAGGATGAAACAACACGTTTCAAACGCCAGGGAAGTCGCTGAGTTCCTCGTCGAACACCCGAAGGTCGCGTGGGTCAGCTATCCGATCTTCGATGACAACCCGTGGACCGACAACGCAAAACGCTACTTGCCTGATGGTCCAGGCGCCGTCTTCACCTTCGGCCTGACTGAGGGCTTTGACGCAGGTATCGCGTTCATCGAGAGCGTCGAGTTGGCTTCTCACGTGGCAAACGTCGGTGATGCCAAGACACTGGTCATCCATCCCGCGTCGACGACCCACCAGCAGGTACCCCAGGTCGAACAGAAGGCTATGGGACTCAGCAATGACATGATCCGGATATCGGTAGGGATCGAAGATATCGAAGACATCCTGTGGGATCTCGGACGGGCCCTGGAGGCGACATGACCACATCCACCGTACCCGACGCAACGCCTGCTGAACGACTCGACATCATACGAAGTGCCTCGATCGTTGCCCTCGTCGGTGTGTCGGCCAACCCGATCCGCTCCTCGAACTTCGTCGCCGCCTACCTCATGCGAACACCGATGACCACCTACCCCGTCAATCCTGCCTACGAAGAGGTGCTCGGGGAAAAGGCCTATTCGTCCTTGGCCGAGCTCCCTGAAGTACCCGACATCGTTGACATATTCCGCAGACGCGACGCAATTCCAGGGGTAGTCGATGAGGCCATCGCCATTGGTGCGAAAGTCGTGTGGTTCCAACTCGGGTTACGCCATGACGAGGCAGCGAGGCGCGCCCTCGATGCCGGTCTCCGGGTCGTCCAGGACCGCTGCCTGAAGATCGAACATGCGAGATGGCACGGGGGGCTCCACCTCGCTGGATTCGACACGGGCATCATTTCGAGCAAACGCTACCGGCCCATATGAGCCATACGAGATGTAAAGGACCACTCAGATGCCGGACCAACCACAGACAATCTCTCTCGCAGAGACCGTCTGGAGTCGCTTCCAATCCGTCGGCTTCACGCCTGACTTTGGGCCAGACGTTTCACGACTGCTCATCGGGCTCTACCGATTGCTCGCTGCTGAAGGACACCCCATCACACCGGACGAGGTCGAGCAGCTCGCAAAGACGGTCGGTGTCGCGCCCGAGATGGCCCGGATGTTCGTGGAGCAGGCCGGTGAACGAAACGAGGAAGGCGCTGTCGTTGGCATTGTTGGGCTATCGCTCAACAAGAACCCGCACAAGTTCCTGATCCATGGGCATGAGCTCACCACCTGGTGCGCCCTCGACCCGATGCTGATAGCCCCCGCGATGACCGGACCCGT
>JAZFUH010000305.1:0-3587 GCA_036447125.1 Acidimicrobiia bacterium
CACGAACTCACCTGCAGACGGCAGCTTGTGCACTTCATATCCGAGAGCGTTCAGCTGCTCCAGCAGGATCGGAGCATCAGCCTCAAGACAGAGCAAACCGGCGGGTGGACGGACGCCATGTGCTCGAGCTTTCCATATGCCCCACCGGAGATGCACCTCGTAGGCCTCGACGCCAAGTTGCTTGGACGAACCGGGTGACAACCCATATCTGTCCCAATGGAGGGCTCCCCGCGGACCATCCGGCGAAGGCATCTCGATTCCGGCGACATCCAACGCGTTATCGACAGGACGCAGCGCCTCCCTGAAAAGCTCAAGGGGGCTGTGCCGCTGAAGGCCGGCGGGGGTACGTTCGAGCAACCCGAGCGATCCATCGAGAAGACCCGTACCGACCACGATGCCGTCCGCAATGACGGGCACGATCTCGATACCGCGATCAGTAAGCACCCTCGCCACATACTCGGGATATGCGGCAACAAACGCGCCGCGAATGTTCGGTGCTGGATCGGTCACAGGAGAACGATATCGCACACCGGGGAGAGCGCTCTACGCCTACCATCAGTGGAACACCGATCCCGAGGGACACCATGCGTAAGTACACACTCGCCTTCTTCGCTCTTGGACTGCTGCTTTCTGCATGTCGCATCGAGTCCAACATCCTGCTCGACATCAGCGAGGACGGGTCCGCGATCGTGGGTGCCGAGATCGGATTCGATGAGGAGATGCTCGATCTCGTCAGCCAGGGAGGTGGCGATCCGAGCGACATCCTCGGCGAGCTCCCAGACCTCGGAGGGGAGGGCGTTGAACCCATCGAGCGCGTCGAGGGCGACATGACGTATTACGGTGCCCGGACTTCAATCGATGACCTGTCGACATACGACTTCGATGGTCTCCAAGGTGAGACCTTCTCCGAGTTCTCCTACGAATTCGACGATTCGTCCGCGACACTGACAGCAACGGTGGAGTCGACAGGAATCGGTGATCTTGGCGGCGAGGATCTGCCGATCGATCCATCAGAGATCACCGGGGACATCTTCTCTGCCAACGTCATAGTGATGATGCCGGGCACGGTCACCAAGCACAACGCTGACGAGGTGAGATCGGACGGGTCCCTCGTGTGGAAGCTCTCATTCACCGGTACGAAGGACATCTTCGCAACCGCGACCTTCGGAGAATCATCCAGCAACTGGATCTGGTTCGTGATCGGTGGAGTCCTGCTCCTCGGGGTCATCGCTGCCGTTGCTGCAGTCATGGCGTCCCGCAAGGACGCCGAGAAGGCAGTGGCAGAAGCGGCAGCCGCTCACGAAGCGGAGGAAGACACTTCAGCTTTCCGTGATCAGCCAGAGGAAGAGGACGAACCGGAAGAGAGAGGGTCTTCGACCAGCGACGATCTCAAGGAGTGAATCCTGTCCGTAGACCGTAAACCCTGAACCGTAAACCTTCGGGGTGCCTCAGGTCACCCCGAAAGAACCTGCACAGCCAACAAGCCATATGGTCCGTCGATGATGCCGATGCCTGCCTTGCGGTATCGGGCGTCGAAGATCGCGGCTCTGTAGCTTGAGGCTCCGATGAAGGCCTCTGCCACGCTTTGTGGTGAAGCTGCGAGTGCGACCATCTCGGTATTGATCGTGCCCGGCACGCCCTGTGCAGCAAGGGACTGCGCAAGATCGTCGTCAAGAGCGAGCCGCCCTGATCGATACACGGCACCGGCCCGAGTGATGGCAACAACCGCAAGATCACCCGACCATCCGAGCGGATCAAGACCCTCCGCGATTCGAGTTCGATTCAACGAGTCGAACACGTGCTGTGCCGCAAGCTGCGAGGGCGGCAGCGGAGAGTCGCCTATTTCGGGGAGCGGAATGGGGATCGTGCCGGCAGCGAAGCGGGCACCCACGGCATTCTGAAGCGCGATCACACCGGAGAACACCTCCTCACCGCTCACAGATGAGAGGGTCTGTTGAATCGGCCCGCTCGGCTCAACAATTCGTCTACCGATCGGGGAAGCGCCGATCGACTCGTCGATCGTCTCGCGGGCACCGCTCGGAATGGACACAACAGACACCAGCGTCGTTGCAAGAACGACGATCAGCGCAGCGTATCCCCCTCCGACGAACGCACCACCGGTCCGGTTGAGCAGAGTCGCACCGGGAACCACTTTCAACGTCCCGGACAGAATCCGCGCTACGAATGCGCCACCGATGACGATCACGAAGAACAACACAACTCCGGCCGCGATCCGGGCAACTTCGAATGGCACATTCGCCATGCCTGAAATGATCGATCCCAGGGGAGGAGAGAGGCGGAACACGAGGAACATCCCGCCGAGCAACACTGCGACCTCAAGCACCTCACGCAGCAGACCACGCATCGCGCCGCGCACAACGAACGCGGCAACGACGGCCGCCACGATCAGGTCGTAGATCTGCACGTCAGTCGATCTCATCCCCGGACGAGCCATCTTCGGGCGATTCGATGATCGGCATCTCGCCCGTTCTTCTCAGGCGCGGCGGATCGGGCTCCTCGAACATCGCGTCGGACGCCTCCTCCCAGGTTTGACCGAGAACGCGTGTCCTCCACCAGTGGCCCAGAACGATCTTGATCGAAGCGACCAGCGGGATCGCAATGACAACACCCCACAATCCCGCGAGGGCGCCACCGAGAATGAGGGAGACCAGCGTGACGGCGGGATGCAGCCTCACCGTGGCCTTCAGGACCGAGGGGGACACGAAGTTGTTGTCGATCTGTTGGACGATGACGGCGACCACGACTGCCCAGACCGCAGTGGAGAAATCGGCTGTGGTCACCGCCACGAGCACACCGAGGAATCCACCGACCCAGGGGCCGAGGAAGGGCACGATGTTGAGTATGCCGCCAACCAGTCCGATCAGAAGCCAGAACTCGAGCCCGATGACCCAGTACCCGAACGAGAGCATCACACCAACGATGACGGCGACAACGAGCTGACCCCGGAGAAAGCCACCGATGGCCGTGTTGAGCTGCCTTCCGACATGGGAAGCCTCGGATCTGCGGTTCTCAGGAAAGACATCGACGAGTCGTTTCTGGACCAAAGGCAGGTCGATGAGGAAGTAGAACGCCAACACAGGCCCAACGAGGAACACGAGCATGAACTCGAAGATGCTCGACGTGACCGTGCCGAGTTGGTCGAACAGTATCGAGAGCAGCGTGCTGCGATTCTGAGGATCGTTGATGTATTCAAGGAGCTGGTCGTAGCTGATGATCGCAACACTGTCGAAACCGGCTGATGAAAGCATGCCCTCAAGGTCGGCAACAGACTGGTCATAGAGGTCAGGGAACGTCGCAATGAAGGCCTCAGCCTGGGACCTGATGTCGGGAAATATGACGATGGCCAGAAGCGACACAGCGGAGAAGAAGACCAGGAAACCGATGATCGCCCCGATCACTCTCGGCACTCCGCGCCCGGCCAGCCAGCTGACCAGAGGATTCAGAACGTAGAGGATGACTACGGCAAGGAGGAGCGGGGCGAGAATCACTCTGCCTTCGACCAGCACGTAGAAGGCCGCCACGATCAGCAGCATCAGGCCAAGCATGGACCATGAGAAGATCCCTAC
>JAZFUH010000306.1:0-2991 GCA_036447125.1 Acidimicrobiia bacterium
ATGAGCGCGGAGCGATCCATGAATCCGAATAGCAGCGCACCCAACGCCATTCCGACCGCGTTGTTCCGGCCAAGCAGCGCTACGGCAATGCCCGTGAAACCGAACTGGCGAGGGAAGTCCTGTGTGAAGGCACCGAGCTTGCCAAGCATCGTGGACAGGCCCACAAGACCTGCAACGCCACCTGACAGCAGCATGGTGTAGAGCACCATGCGCTTCGGATTGACGCCTGCCATCCGAGCTGCCGTCGGATTCATACCAGATGCACGCAACTCGAAACCGAACCGTGTCTTCCAGACGAGGAACCTATAGCCCACCCCGAGCAGGATCGCAACGATGAGGAAGCCTTGGAGTTCTGTTCCTCGGGGCTCGGAAAACCCGAGCAGGGTGAAGATCCAGTTGAGGCCGGGAATCATCGCTGACTCAGGGAGCAGTGGCGTCGACTGTATGAGACTGTCGCCTCCGATGATGATCTCTCCGAGCACGAACCCGATCACGCTGAACGCTATGAAATTCAACATGATCGTCGAGACGACCTCGTTCACACCCCTCGTGACCTTGAGAAATCCTGCAATACCTGCCCATGCTGCACCGACAGTTATCGCAACCACGATGATGACGATCGTCTGTACGGGGCCCCAGAATGAGAACTGGGCACCGATCCAGGCTGAGAACATCGCTGCGATGAGATACTGACCTTCAACTCCGATATTGAAGAGACCCATCTTGAATCCGATGGCGACTGCGACAGCAGACACGTACAGAGGGATCGCTCGATTGATGATGGAGGCAACCGACGTCGGCGTGGAAGCGAAGTCCCACATCAGTCCGAAGGCGTCGAGGGGGTTGACGTCGACGAGGATCAGCGCCAACGATGCAACGGCGAGTGAGAACGCGATCGCGATCGCGGGAGCCAGCATCGCCATCCCGACACGCCTTATCACGCTGACTCCTCCATTGAAACACCGGTCATGTGGGAACCGAGGGACTTCGGGGTGACTTCAGCGGGATCGAGTTCGGCCACAATCTTGCCATCAAAGATCACAAGTAATCTGTCGGAGAGTCCGATGAGCTCCTCCAGGTCCGCTGAGATCAGGAGAACAGCGAGATTCTTTCTCCGCGCTTCCCTCAATTCGTCCCAGATCGCAGCTTGGGCGCCAACGTCGATGCCACGTGTCGGGTGTGCCGCTATCAGTACGCTCGGCTCGAGGATCATCTCCCTGCCGACGATCAGCTTCTGCTGATTTCCTCCCGATAGGGCGACTGCAAGCGTGTCCGCCGACGGAGTTCGAACGTCGAACCGCTCTATGACTCTCTCTGTGAGTTCCGTGGCTGCCTTGCGGTCGACGAGGATGCCTTTGGCAAACGGTGCGACACTCTGGTGACCGAGCATGGCGTTCTCCCACAGAGGAGCGCCGAGGAGCAACCCTTGCCGGTGGCGGTCCTCCGGGATGACTCCGATACCAGACGTTCGACGCTCCTTGGTCGCAAGCCCCGAGATGTCTGTCCCGTGGAGCTCGATGGAACCGGACACAGACTCTCTGATGCCCAACATCGTTTCGACAAGCTCGCCCTGACCGTTCCCTTCAACTCCGGCGATTCCGACGATCTCACCGCCATGGATCTTGAATGAGACGTCCTCTATGACGTAACGGCCGTCGTTACTCAACGCCGAGAGTCCGTCAACACTCAGCTCAACGACATCGGTCACCGTCGATGATGTGGTCGCAGGGGTGGGTAGCTCGGAACCGACCATGAGCTCGGCAAGTTCGTGGGCGTTCACATCCTGGGGTGTTGTCGAGGCGACGGTCCTGCCGCCCCTCATCACCGTGATTCCGTCGCTGATAGCAAGAACTTCCTCGAGCTTGTGCGATATGAAGATGATCGTTACACCCTCAGCCTGAAGCTCCTTGAGCGAGGAGAAGAGTTCATCGACCTCCTGGGGACCGAGGACTGCCGTCGGCTCGTCAAGGATCAGAATCCTGGCACCCCTGAACAGGACCTTCATGATCTCAACCCGCTGACGTACGCCGATGGTCAGCCCCTCGACCCTGGCATCGGGGTCCAGCGGGAGCCCGTACTGATCGGAAAGCTCATTGATCCGGTTCCTGGCAGTCGAGATGTCGAGCTGTAGACCCTTCCTCGGTTCGGAGCCCAGGACAATGTTCTCAAGGATCGTGAGGTTGTCTGCAAGCATGAAATGTTGGTGAACCATGCCGATGCCGTGAGCTATCGCGTCCCTCGGCGTGCCGAGCTTGACGCTCTCCCCTCGGATGCGGATCTCGCCGCTGTCCGGCTGTTGCATCCCGTAGAGAATCTTCATCAGTGTGGACTTGCCTGCACCGTTCTCTCCGACAACGGCATGGATCTCTGCGATGTCGACCGACAGGTCGACATCTTCGTTCGCCACGACGCCAGGGAACGTCTTGGTGATGTCGATCAGCTCGACAGCTCGGTCGCTTTTGGCCACCGTATTGACTCCTCTTCCATCCACTGCAACAACTCCAAAAACGCAGTGACGCCCGAGGCTAGCGCTTCGGGCGTCACTGAATCGATGTCAGTTTTCGGTTTGGGCAGTATCAGCCCTCTGGAACCGTCGGGACTTCAAGATCACCATCGATGATCGAAGCCTTCAGCACCTCGAGCTGGTCAACAATGTCATCCACGAACCCACCGGTTGTCGAGTAGCCGACGCCATCGTTCGAAAGTTCGAAGACGGTAACGCCGGACTGCGTCCCAGTTCCGACGAATGCCACGATCGTGGTGTAGACAGAAACGCCGACCTGCTTCAGCATCGAGGTCAGGATGAAGGGCTTGAGCTCTTCATTGACCTGGTTGATCTGATCGGAGTCGACACCGATTGCCCACACGTGGGAGCCGGAAGTATCCGAAGTCTCCTTGGCAGCCTCGAAGAGGCCCGCGCCGGAGCCACCGGCAGCGTGGAAGACAACGTCTGCGCCGGCCTCGTACATCGCGAGAGCGGCTTCCTTACCC
>JAZFUH010000307.1:0-2428 GCA_036447125.1 Acidimicrobiia bacterium
TCGAGTGAGCTTCCCGAGGCTGGAACCGCGAACGTGCCGACGAGCAGGATGCCAAGCGCGAGGAACAGGCCGCGGCGAATCACGGGCGCAGGGTGCGATGGACTGCAAGGCTCAATGAGCTGCCGACAAGACCGGCAGCAACACCGAACAGCAGGACCAGCGCGCCCTGCCGAAGGATGAAATCGTTCTGGATCGCAAGATTGATCCAGTCGGGGAGATCGGAGAGTCGATCCACAGCCAGCTGCTGCGCAACGACGATGAACGTGACCGCAAGGGCACCACCAACCAGCCCTTCGATTGCCCCTTCGATGAGGAAAGGCGTCCGCACGAACCAATTGCTCGCACCAACAAGTCTCATGATCTCGATCTCCTCGCGGCGAGCATAGATCGCCATGTGGATGGTGTTGGCGATCAATGCGACCGCCGCAACCCCGAGAGCGACCGCAAGCAGCCAGAACATGATCTGGAGCCCATCGCGCAACGCGATCATCGCGTCGATGGCCTCGCCAGCGGACTCGACCTGATGAACGCCCGGCGTCGACTCGAGACGGATCACGATGCGGTCATAGTCCTCAGGATCCACCGGTTGGACACGGAGAGAAGCCGGAAGGAGATCCGGGCTCTCCTCAAGTGTCCGAAGCATTGCCTCATTTGTCGCGAACATGATGACGCCTTCTTCGAATGCTTCGGGCTTCGACACGTACGATACGTCGGCCACCTGGGGCCATGACGCAACCTCGTTCTGAAGTTCTGCGGTTGCCTCAGGGGTCATGTCGTCCTGGAGGAAAGCTATCACGCGCACATCTTCGGCCCATTGCAGGGTATTGACACGCACAACCTCGCCAAATACGAGGGTTCCGAAGGTGAGCGTGAGTGAGATGAACACAGCAAGGATCGCACCGAGAACGACGAGTGCGTTCCGGCCGAGGTTGTTGAAAGCTTCCTTGAAGATGTAGCTGAGGCTCGTCATGCCTTGGCCCCTTCGTCCATGTCCTGCTCAAGGACGTCCTCCAGGGCCTCCCTGGTTGCCTCGTCCACCGTCTCCTCGAGCGTCTCCACCACTGATTCGGGGTCTGCTTGAGCCCCGGAAGTCTCCTCCATCGCCAACTCTTCCGTCACAGGTAACTGACGGGTCTCGTAGATGCCTCGCGACTCATCGCGCGAGACCCGACCTCGGTCGAGTTCGACAACCCTTCTCTGCATCGCGTCGACGATCGCATGATCGTGGGTGGCCATCACCACCGTCGTCCCTGTGCGGTTGATGCGGTCGAGGATGCGCATGATGCCGACCGAAGTGGCAGGATCGAGGTTCCCGGTCGGCTCGTCGGCGAGAAGGATGAGGGGGCGGTTCACGAAGGCGCGCGCAACAGCGACACGCTGCTGTTCACCGCCCGAGAGCTGACGCGGAAGGCGATCTGCCATGTCAGAGAGACCTACGAGTTTCAAGACCTGAGGCACCTGGTTACGGATGACGGATCTGTGCTTGGCTGTCACTTCCATGGCAAAGGCGACGTTCTCGTACACTGTCTTGGTCGGGAGAAGTTTGAAGTCCTGAAACACGGTGCCGATCGAACGACGAAGATACGGCACCTTCCAACTCGGAAGCTCATTGGCGTGCTTTCCTGCGATCCAGAGATCGCCATTGGTTGGAAGCTCCTCACGCATTATCAGCCGGATGAGCGTCGACTTCCCTGACCCTGATGCCCCAACGAGGAAGACGAACTCACCCTTGGCGATATCAAGGGTGACGTCCTTCACAGCAACAGTGCCGCCGGGGTATGCCTTGGTTACGTTTTCGAGTTTGATCATGAAATGAACTCAGTGATGGCTGGGTCGTGGCCCATGTTGTCAGCCGGAGGCGAGGATACCAACGGTTTCAATAAACCTGAGGCTTATTGAGTTTACGGTGCACGGTTCACGGTCAGAATCCTCAGTGAACTGAAGACTGACGGCTGTATACCGAGAACTGACCGTCTCTTCAGGCCTCGTACAGTTCCGCGCGCCTCCACGCCAGGTACGAGTCCACAAATCCATCGATGTCGCCATCGAGGACGCCCTGGATGTTGCCGACCTCGTAATCAGTTCGGAGATCCTTGACCATCTGGTACGGCTGCATGACGTAGGAACGAATCTGGCGACCCCACCCGGCTTCGTGTTGCTCACCACGGATGGCAGCCACTTCGGCCGCCTGATCCTGGCGGGCCTTCTCGGCAAGACGGGCGGCGAGAAGCTGCATGGCGCGCACCTTGTTCTGCATCTGGGATCGCTCGGCCTGACACGACACGACGATCCCCGTGGGCTTGTGGGTGATGCGCACGGCGGAACCGGTCTTGTTGATGTGCTGACCGCCGGCACCGGATGCTCTATATGTGTCGATGCGCAGATCTTCCGTATCGATCTCGATCTCAGCTATGTCGACCTGTGGGAT
>JAZFUH010000308.1:0-3670 GCA_036447125.1 Acidimicrobiia bacterium
AACCCAACCCGCTTGTTGCCGTCGGGTAGCGGATGATTCTTCACGATGTGGGCACACAACACCGCAGCCTTTGTGGCGAGGTCGGGATAGAACTCAACACCACCGAACGACGCGGCAGGCGCATGCAGCGCCGACTCCGCCAGATCGAGGCGTGCGACCCAAGCGATATCCTCGCCTGGCTCCTGGAGAACGACTTCAGAGATCGCCAGGAAGTCGGCGAGGTCGAGGTACGCGACATTCACTCAGCAAGCCGCTCCAGCACCCGCTGGTTCTGTTGGATGATGGATCGGATCCTCGTCTGAAACGCCGGGTCCTTCCGGCAATCCTCGATCCGATCCGCAACCGCCAGGCGGATCTCTTCAGCGACCGAAACGCCGTCAGCGGCGGCAACGGCTTCGAGATCAGAGGCCTGATCAACATCGAGACGAACAGTAAACGCTTTCTGCTCCATGCTGCACGGTATCATGCATCATGGTGCATTGCAATATACATCTAGTTCCGCATGGAGTCCGAGGGGACCAGCCGGGAAAGACACCACACCATGACGGGCAACCTCTCCCCACCTCCTCGACACCGACTTCCCGCGGACTACTCGCGGACTCTGGCCGAGAAGACGACCGCCAAGCCAACTCGTCGAATCACTCCAAACGCGCCGAAACCCAGCCGCAGCGAGGGTTCCGGCGTTTCTCTCTCCCGTAGAGCTGAAGGGATTTGAACCCTTGACTCCTTGACTGCAGACATGCCAAGGCCTCTGATAACCGTTGCCGTGCAGGCTTTCAGAACCCTAGATGTGTTACGCACCAAGGCCCTTAGTGAATTATCCGCCCATAGACGTTGGGGCGTAACGCTCCTACAGAGGTGCGAAAAGCGGTCTCGACCAAGAACGCACACGCAGTCGCCAGCTGATATCGAGCGTCGGTATCGCAAGCTCTACATCGTCGGTTCGTTGCCCGCGGTCGAATGACGGATTCAGCAGGTTGACCGACACGGTCAAGAAGCTACCTGAACATCTGTGGAAGTCTCTGACGTGGGACCAAGGCAAAGAGATGGCCCAACACGCCACGTTCACGGTCGACACAGGTGTCCAGGTGTACTTTTGTGACCCGAAGTCTCCGTGGCAGCGAGGATCGAACGAGAACACCAACGGCCTGTTGCGTCAGTACTTCCCGAAAGGCACCGACCTGTCACAACACACCCAAGACGTACTCGACCAGGCCGCTTACAGCCTCAACACGCGGCCTCGACAAACCCTCAACGACATGACACCATCAGAGAAACTCGCACAAGTGTTGCAATGACCCCCTGAACTCGCACCGGATATGTACCGCCGCTCGGGGCGGACTCTTCGGCATCACTGCTCGTCTTCCAACTTCTGAAATGTGTACACGTTGTAGATAGCGTTGAAATGCAGACTCCGGCATATCAGGACGGCGACGAAGACCTCGTCGTCTACCACTGACGCTTCTCAACCAAGCTCGTTGAACGTGACGACAAACCCCTCACCACCCGCCTGCTCAACACATGATTCGAAGTTGCCCGCCGCTTCCAAGACATCTTCCCAAGAGACAACACCATCTGTAAACGCCCAATACTGTTCAAGAGGCAATGCATCGCCAGTTTGACGAGCCATCCCGAACCACGTGTACCTGTTGATAAAGAACCTGAGAGACTCCATACGACGAAGTGTCGAACAGCGCAGCACATCAGCTGCCTCCTCGCTCGGATGAGTCACTCGGTATCCGTGTGGGGCGAGAGGCGCTCGATAAGGCGTCGACGTGCCGCGTCGTCGCCGAAGACCGTGAGCGCGTCGCCAGAACGCAACTCGAGATCCCCAGAAGCGACGAGAAGTTGGCTGCCGCGGTGCACCGACACAACAATGCACCCGTCCGGCCATGGAATCTCCCGAATCCTCCGGTACTCGGCTGCCGAACCAGGAGGTATCTCAAAGTCAAGGTAGCGCGTGGAAGACGAAGTGCGGGTTGCTACTCGATGAGGCAGGTCGTCTGACCGTGCTGCCCTTCCGAGCGCAAGGTGATACGCAGCGATCGCGTCTTCTCTTCGGAACATCGCCTCGATCCGGTCTGGATGTCTCCGATCGACTACCGGCAGCCGACCCACTCCGAGCACAGCCATCCGCTCGAGAGCCTCGGATACCGGAAGATCCACCGAGACTGTCGCTGGTTCGGGCGTCATTGCATCGGCCGCAGTGAGTTGGTCAGAGGCTCCGCCAAGGCGAGTGATGTCCGAGTCCGACACGATGCCAACGAGCCGGTCCTCTGTGTCGACGACTGCAATACCGTTGAGGCGATTCCTTCGTAGGACGCCTTGGACCTTTGCAAGCGTATGGGATGGATTGACAGTGATCGGCGGTCCGAGTTCAAGGTCGCCAATTGTGACTGTAGCAAGCAGGTCGACCTGATCACTTGGCACGGTGTGGATCCCCATGCGAACCAGCGGAGCCGTGTAGGCGCTCTCGGGATGCAGTCGACTGGTGAAGACAGTAGCTATGGCGACTGCCAGCATCAGAGGAAGCACCAGGCCGTAATCGCCCGTGATCTCGAATACGATGAGAATCGACGTGAATGATGCTCGTGACACGCCAGCGAATACGGCCGCCATCCCCACCAAAGCGAAAGCGCCGGGATCGAGGCGCGACGCGCTCCAGATGGGATCGACGACAATAGCGAACGCGTACCCTGCCATCGCACCGATGAACAGGCTCGGCATGAAGATCCCCCCGGATCCCTTGCCACCAAGCGTCGATGACGTGGCAATCAGTTTCCCTATTGCGAGCAACGCGAACAACCACCATGCTTTGGAAACCTCTTGACTCAGCACCGCACCGATGAACTTCTGGCCGGTGCCGAGCACTTCTGGAGCAACGAAACCTAACGCCGCAACGCCAAGGCCCATGAGCAACGGTCTGCTCCATTGGGTCCATTGATCGGGAACGATCGTGAACCAATCGAGCGCCTCAATGAAGAGAATGGCGAGTCCCACAGCGATGAGGCCAAGGACTCCATACAGCACCAACTGTGTTGGATCGTTGAGTGAGTATGGCGACACGTCGAAGGTCAGCTCATCGCCGATGAGCGTGTGTGACACGACGGCGCCGGCGACCGACGCGACGGCGATCGTATGGAGGTGTCGGATCGACACATCGCGCAGGATCACTTCCATTGCAAAGAACATGCCTGCTATCGGCGCGTTGAATGTCGCAGCTATGCCCGCACCGGCACCTGCAGCAACCAGGGCGCGGGTCTCGGTCTCTTCCAGCTTCGTCACCTTGCCGATGAATGAGCCGATTCCTGCCCCGATCTGGGCGATCGATCCCTCTCGACCAGCGGAACCACCAACACCGATCGTTAGCGCTGTCGCGATCGTCTTGAGAAGGGGCACTCGTAGGGGTATCCGCCCGCGATCAAGTGTTAGGGAGGCGAGTATCTGCGGAACGCCGTGCCCTGCTGCCTCTGGAGCCCACTTTGCGGTGATCGCCCAGGCGAGCCAGATGCCAGCAGGGAGGACCAGGAACAACCACCCCCTCCCGAGAGGGGGGCCCAGCTCTGTCAGGCGAACCACAGAACTTGAAACAAGGCGCAGGGCGTAGACCAGCGCTGCTGCACCGAAGCCCGCACCGACGCCTATCACCAGGGCCAGCACCATGAGGGAG
>JAZFUH010000309.1:0-2235 GCA_036447125.1 Acidimicrobiia bacterium
AGATCTGATGCAGGGCGTCATCAAGGTGTATGACGCAACGACCGGTATCGGTACCATTGTGCGCGACGACGACCGTTCCGAAGTTCTCCTCAGACCCGGAAGCCTCGATGGGTCGATGTTCCGCTTCCTCAGGCAGGGCCAGCGCGTTCGCTTCGACCTCAATGGTGAAGGCAGGGACGCCTACGCCACGAACCTCAGATTCGGTTCAGACGGATACTAGAAACAGACGCCAGATGCCAGATCATCTGGAGTCTGGAAGCGAGCGCAGCGAGCGTTCTGGCATCTGGCGTCTGGCATCTGGTATCTTCCTTTCATGGTTCAGGCATTTGTACTCATCCAGACCGATACTGGTCGGGCATCGGACGTCGCTCGCGAGATCAAAGAGCTCGACGGCGTCAGTACGGCAGAAGCCGTCACAGGTCCGTACGACGTCATCGTGTCAGCCGAGGCTGCAGACGTTGACGCACTCGGCCACCTCGTGGTCACACAGATCCAACCCGTCGTCGGCATCGTCCGGACATTGACCTGCCCGGTCATTCGGATCTAGGGTCTCGGATCTCGGGTTTCGGATCTCGGCGCCCTACCGAATCGCGAGTCGCCCACGTTCTTCGTGGCGCGTGAATGCAGCATCGACGAGATGGGAACACAACTCGGAATATGTCATGCCTGAGGCAAGCCACATCTTTGGGAAACCTGAGATCGATGTGAACCCAGGAAGCGTATTCGCCTCATTGAACAGGAAGTTCCCACTGTGTTCGTCGTAGAAGAAGTCGACGCGAGCCAGTCCCCACAGCCCGAGCTCGGTGAAGATCCTCTCCGCAAGCGCACTGACCTCGCTCGCCGCTGATGGCGCAAGTTGCGCGGGTACCTCGAACCGCGAGATGTCGTTCGCGTATTTCGCATCGTAGGTGTAAAACTCGGCTTCGGTGATCACTTCACCCGGGACAGATGCTCGAGGCCCGTCCAGGACGGCGACCTCGATCTCGCGCCCCGTCACGCCCCTCTCGATGATCACCTTGGAGTCGTATCGATACGCAGCATCTATGGCTTCTTTCAACTCCTGATCACTCACAGCACGGGCGACGCCGACTGATGAGCCCTGGGCAGAGGGTTTGACAAAGACGGGATATCTGAGCGACGTGGCGACCTGCTCCACGACACCATGAGGATCAGCATCCCAACGCGGCCTGAACAGTCGAATCCAGGGAGTCGTGGGAATCCCCGAGGCCTGGACAATTCTCTTTGCGAGGTCCTTGTCCATTGCAAGAGCGCTACCTGCCACACCACATCCAACATACGGAACGCCACATGTCTCAAGAAGGCCCTGAACGGTTCCGTCCTCACCCTGGGGGCCGTGAAGGACGGGAAAGACCACATCGAAATCGATGTCGTTGTCCGCCACCCTCAATGACCCGGTGGGAACGCTCATCTCGACAGCCCTTCCATCTGCCTTGAATGGGCGGAAGGTCGGATCACCGAGGTGCCAATCTCCGTCACGGTCGATGCCAACCGGTATCACACGGTGCCCGGCCTCGATCAGGGCATCATGGATGGAGACAGCCGACGCGCACGAAACCTCATGTTCCGAGGAACGTCCGCCGAAGAGAAGAAGTACCTGAGCCATCTTCAGAGGTTACCGTGGGAGCCGAACAGGTAAGGGGTTTGACGCTTGACCGATAGGGATCTGATAATCGATTACCGGATCCGTGTGATTCATGCGGGTTTGATCGTCTCGTGGTTCGGCATGATCATCTTTCTGCTCTGGGTGCTCTCTCTCGACGTCGTGATCGATTTCGCCATCACGATGATGGTCGGCGGGTTCGCTGTTGGTCTCCTGATCATCACGTTCGCACCCTGGCGCACGATGCTGACTTCGAGTGTCGGTGATTGGACGATCCTCATTTGGAGCGTCGGCGCGCTTCTCATGGTCATCCTGTACGAAGCGGCATCCGTCGACGAGCCGAATGGGATCAGCATCATCCTCGTGATTTTCTTTGCGGCGGCGACCCTGATCCCGAACCGCGCGGTGATCACTCTCGGCATCGTCGCAAGCATCTCGTTCGGCGCGGCGATCCAAGGTGCAGGTGACTTCAATCTGGCGACGTTCGTCGGGCTACTACTTCCATTCGTCGGTGCAATCGTATTCGTGCTCCTCATCTCGGTTGGTATCAGGACACAGCTCGAAGCAACAGACGCGGCCTACCGGTCTGTGTCATTTCAGGGCGCAGAACTGGC
>JAZFUH010000310.1:0-3862 GCA_036447125.1 Acidimicrobiia bacterium
CCGCAGATCCGCAGCGTGTCGACGCTCCCGCCTGCCAGGTATCCGAAACGAAAATCCTCCCCGACTGACACGAGTGCAGCGTTGAGAGCATCGACGATGTATGTCTTGATGAACGATTCAGGTGAGAGTTGACGCACATCATCGTTGAACTCGATCACCGCAACGCCATCGAGGCCCAGGTCACCGAGAAGTTCGATTCTCCGCTCCAGGGGCGTGAGCGCCGGGGGCGCTGGCATGCCGGTGACGATCTCATCTGGATGTGTCGCAAAGGTCATCGCCACCACAGGCATCTCACCGGATCGCTCCAAGAGGCTCGCAAGAACGGCTGCATGACCTCTGTGGACACCGTCGAAGACACCAATGGCGAGGGCGGTTCGCCGGCCATCTGTGTCCCAACTCGATGGGTTGTTCCGGTACACATTCACGAGAGCACAACCTCAGGTTTCAAACCTGTCCGGCCACGACGGTACACCGCGACAAGGCTTCCGTGCCGGTCCCCGATGCGAATCGAGGAATCCGGCTCCACTCCGTCCGGCATCAAGATCTCAGGCAGTTCTCTCCCATTCCTCACTGCGGCCACCATCGCGTCATCGACCCGGATCTCGGGGAGATCACCAAGGGCGACTGCCGGCGTGAGAAGGACACGCTCGATGGTGTCTGCTTCGGCCGCATCGACTACCTCATCGATCGACACGGCATCAGAAACATCCAGAACTCCTATTCGCACCCGACGCAGGGCTGTCAGATGTGCTCGGCCACCGACCGCTCGAGCAAGATCGTCCGCAAGTGTCCGCACATACGTGCCGGTGGAGCAGACAGTGCGGAACGTGACTTCCGGATAGTCAGACGGAGCCAGATCCACAAGTTCGAGTCGGTGGATCATCACAGGCCGAGCTTCACGTTCAACGATCCTGCCCTCCCTCGCCAGCTCGTACAAGCGGCGGCCCTCAACCCTCCTGGCAGACACCATAGGTGGCACCTGCATGATCTCGCCGCGAAAGCGCTCCATCGCGATGTCGACCTCCTCGGGTGTGACCGGGAGAGGGTCTCTTGACAGGATGGCTCCATCGGCGTCGAGAGAATCGGTAGCGACACCGAAGAGTGCAGTTGCCAGATACTCCTTCTCAGCGCTCTGGACGAATCGAAGCAGCCTCGTCGCCCCGCCTATACCAAGCACGAGCAGCCCCGTTGCCATCGGGTCAAGGGTTCCGGCGTGACCGACCTTGCCGCCGACGCTGCTCCTGATCCTCGCCACGACATCATGCGACGTCCACCCCTTCGGCTTGTCGATGAGCAGGAACCCGGTCGTCACGAGTGTCCCATCACGACAGGTGGGCGACGATCTGCTCGATGATCTCGGCAGGGTCTTGGGCAGATGTGAAGCCCGCTGCGTTGTGGTGACCCCCGCCACCGAACGACCGGGCGATCGCTGCGACGTCGACACGGCCGCGAGACCGCAGACTTCCTTTGATCACACCGGCCTCCTTCTCCTTGAGGAGACAGGCAACATCGGATCCTCGAGCCATGCGCACAAGATCAATGAGTCCGTCAGTTTCGTGATACTCGAGTCCTGCTGCGGACAGATCATCCGGCTGCATGATCGACCACACGAATGCATGATCCTCATCGAATACAGCTCTTCCAAGAACCCGTGACACGACCTCGTAATAGCCGAACGGGGCTTCCTCGAACAGCTTCTGACCGATGATGTCCGTCCTGACACCTCGAGCAAGCAGGTCTGAGGCGATGTCATGGGTGCGCGACGAGGTCGACGAATACTGGAATCGTCCTGTATCTGTGACGAGACCTGTGTACAGCGCCGTTGCGACGGCCTCATCGATGGGCCAGCCAAGACGCTGCAACAGGGCGTGCACGAGTTCGGTCGTCGCACCAGCAGCCGGGTCGACGACGACGATATCGCCCCACGAGCCGTCCGAAATATGATGATCGATGACCGCGAGCTGCTTCGCTTTCTCCATCGCGCCTGCCAAGGAACCCACCCTGGAGCGGACCGATGTGTCCACAGCGACGGCCACATCGAGATCCTGGGGGAACTCACCTGGGGGGACAAGCACAGATACGTCGAGGAAGGACATCTCGTGTTGCACAACGAATGGCTCATCGAACGATGCAACAGCATGCTTCCCCGCAAGCTTGGCTGCACGCGCAAGCCCGATCATGGATCCGAGAGCGTCACCATCCGGTCCAACATGACCAACAACTCCGATCGAGTCGGCCGAAGCAAGGACATCCACAAGGTCGTCCCACGCCTTGGCAGCGTCAGGAATCGTCATTGTCGCCATCGGAGTCCTCAAGGTCGGCGAGGATCTGGGCGATCCGGATGCCCTCATCGATCGATGGATCCACCCTGAACTCAAGAACCGGGGTGTAGCGCAGCCTGGTCTCTCTCCCAAGGGCGCTCTGAATACGTGATTTGGCGCTCTTGAGCGCAGCAGCCGTGCCTTTCTTCTCCTCGTCGGAACCCAGCACTGAGTAGTACACGACGGCGTAGCGCAGATCCGGGCTTGTCTCTGCGCCTGTGATGGTGAGGAACCCGATGCGCGGGTCCTTGAGATCCTGCACGGCGTCGGCAACGACCTCACGCACGAGCTCGTTCACCTTGCGCATCCTTGGAGTCTTCTGTCGTGCCATTGTGCCTCTTCGACTTCTCGCCCGACCCTGGATGAGGATCACCCTGGGTTGTTACGTACGAGCGATCTCACGGACCTCGTAGGACTCGATCGTGTCTCCCACCTTGATATCCTTGAACTTGGCAAGACCGATTCCACACTCGTACCCTGTCGCAACGGTCTGAACATCGTCCTTGAACCTGCGCAATGAGACGATCGACCCTTCGTACACGACGACGCCGTCACGCACAAGCCTTGCCCTGGCGTTCCTGCTGATCGTTCCCTCTGTCACATACGAGCCGGCCACATGTCCGAGTCTTGGGGCTCGGAAGACCTCGCGAACTTCGGCGACTCCAAGGAACTGCTCGATCTCTTCAGGTGTCAGCTCGCCAACAAGGAGAGACTCAACATCGTCGAGCAGCTCATAGATGATCGAGAACGTCCTGATGTCAATTGCAGTCTTCTTGGCCTCTGACCTTGCGGGCGCATCCGGACGCGAATTGAAACCGTAGATGATGGCATTCGACGCCTCAGCAAGGGTGACATCGTTTGTCGTGACGCCCCCCACAGCGGCATGCACGATCGTCACGAACCCATCGTCTCGGCTGATCTTTCCGATCGAGTCCTTGATTGCATCGAGTGAACCATGGGTGTCTGCCTTGATGATCACACGCAGCTCCGAGTGATCCTGGGTGCGAAGCTGCTCGACAAGCACTCCGAGACGATCAATCGCGCTCGGTACAACGAGTTGCTTCGACCTCAGGTCGTCAAGCTTGGCCTGTGCGATCTTGCGGGCAACACGTTCGTTCTTCGCCACCTCAAACATGTCTCCTGCGGTGGGGATCTCATCCCAGCCCATCACAACCACCGGAGTCGAGGGTCCGGCCTCTTTGATCTGTTCGCCCTGATCGTTGAACATTGCACGCACCCTGCCGGGAACAGGACCAGCGACAAGAGCGTCACCACGTCTCAGTGTTCCGCGCTGAACAACAACGGTTGCGACGGGCCCACGTCCAACCTCGAGCTGGGCCTCGATAACAGTTCCAATGGCAGGAGCCCTCGGGTCTGCCTGGAGCTCCTCAACTTCGGCAACAAGTGAGATCATCTCGAGAAGATCATCGACGTTCGTACCTTTCAGCGCGGAGATCTCTATCGCTGGAACATCTCCACCGAGCTCCTCGACGACGATCTCGTGCTGCGTGAGGGCTGCTCGCACGGCATAGGGATCGGCA
>JAZFUH010000311.1:0-6176 GCA_036447125.1 Acidimicrobiia bacterium
TCGAGCCAATCCCTGCTCGGATGCGCATCCTGGGCCTTCGAGGTGAGTATCTCCACGATGTCGCCGGACTCGAGGTGCGTTGAAAGCGGCACGAGTCTGCCGTTGACCCTTGCCCCGGAACAGCGGTGACCGACATCTGTATGGACCCGGTATGCGAAGTCGACCGGAGTCGCGCCGCGGGGCAGCACTTTGACATCCCCTGCAGGCGTCAGGGCGAACACCTCATCCTGGTAGAGATCGAGCTTCAATGCCTCCAGGAACTCTTGAGGATCTTCGGAGTCCTCCTGCATGTCTCTGATGTCCTCGACAACGAGAAGATCGGCTTCTTCGGTCCCATCGGTCTTGTATCGCCAATGTGCAGCGATCCCTGCTTCTGCGCGATCGTGCATCTCGTGCGTGCGAATCTGAACCTCGAGCGGCTTGCCGTCGGGACTCACGACTGTTGTATGCAGTGACTGGTAGAAATTGAACTTCGGCATCGCGATGTAATCCTTGAACCGACCCTGTATCGGTGGCCACATCGTGTGCACGAGACCGAGAGCTGCGTAACAGTCCTGGAGATCACCGACGATCACCCTGATGCCGATGAGGTCGTGAATCTCTTCAAAGGCGAGACCAGATGCAACCATCTTGCGGTATATGGAATAGAGGTGTTTCGGCCTTCCGGTGATCTCGGAACGGATTCCGTTGCGCGACAGAGCCTCGACCAATTCGACGATCACAGTCTCGATGTACTGGGCGCGCTCGGGAGACCGAGCGTGCACCTTCGATTCAATCTCTGCCTTTGGCCCCGGGTACAGGATCCCGAAACACGTCTCCTCCATCTCGTGCTTGATCTCCTGCATGCCCAGCCGATGCGCAAGGGGGGCATAGATGTCGAGAGTCTCAAGCGCGACACGCTTCTGCTTCTCGGGCGAGAGAGGGTCAATGGTGCGAATGTTGTGGGTGCGGTCGGCGAGCTTGATGACGAGAACACGTATGTCCTTCGCCATGGCGACAGCCATCTTTCGTATCGTCGCAGCCTGGGCCCGCTCCCTACTCGAGAACTTGATGCGATCGAGCTTTGTCACTCCATCGATGAGGAGAGCGACCTCGTCCCCGAACTGTTCGACCACACCGTCGAGGGTGAGGTCAGTGTCCTCCACCGTGTCGTGCATCAGAGCAGCCGAAAGAGTTGCTTCGTCCATCCCGTACTGGGCGAGGATTTCGGTAACGGCAAGCGGGTGCACGATGTATGGGTCGCCCGTGGCACGTTTCTGACCGGAGTGCTGAGCGCTGGCGACCTCGTAGGCCTCGCGGATCAGACCAGTCTCCGCCCGTGGATGGGCATCGCTGAACATGGCGATGATGTCGCCGAACATCTCATCGGGTGTTCTCCCGGCCACGGCAGGATCCACGAAGGTGCCGGAGCTGTTCGCCGCCTCCGATGATGCGTCATGAATGTCCGATGGGATCCCCATCCAACGATTCTACCGGCGCTTCCGCCTCTGCTTTGGAGGCCTCGCAACTGCGGTCTGGCTCGGGAGGACCGCGGCCACATGCGCTGTCTTGATATCGGGACCAGCTTGAACGACACCTTCAGCCTTTGCTGCACGTCTCGTCTGGCGCTCCCACTCCGGCTCGTGCTCCTTCCAGCGAGCAAGGATCGGGGCAGCGACGAAGATCGATGAGTATGTACCAACAGCGATACCGATGAACAGTGCCAGGGCGAACTCCTTGAGCGTTTCGGCACCAAGGGCAAGGAAGCCAACCAGCAGCAGTGAACCGACGGGGAGCAGGGATGTCAGGGACGTGTTGATCGAACGCATCAACACCTGGTTCATCGAGAGGTTGACGATGCTCGAGATCGTGGATCTGTCATGCAATTCGTGCATGTTCTCCCTGACCTTCTCGAAGACCACCACAGTGTCGTAGAGCGAGTAGCCGAGGATCGTGAGGACGGCGATGATCGTCGAGGGGGTGACAAGGAAGCCCACGACAGCGTAGATACCGGCCGTGACGATGAGGTCGTGGAACAGCGCTGTGAGCGCAGCAACGGCCATCTTCCACTCGAAACGCCAGGTGATGAACAGGGCGATGACAATCAAGAACACGACGAGGGCTTCTATCGCCTTTCGCGTCACTTCTGCACCGAACGTCGGCCCTACACCGGATACGTTGGCCTCATTGATATCGCTTCCGGCGGAGTCCGCCACGGTCAGCACGAGAATGTCCATCTCGTCGGGATGAAGCGCCTCTGTTTGAACGATGATGAATCCATCGCCTGTGAGTTGAACCCGCGCATCCGCGGAGCCGATCGACCGTAGGTCGGCCCTGATGCTCTCAACGGTTGCATCCGCATCGTTCACCACGGTCACGATCACACCGCCGGTGAAGTCGATGCTGAGATTGAAAGGACGCACAAGTGTGATCAGGATCGAGGAGACAACCAATACGAGCGAGACGATCAGGGTCCGCCTGGACAAGCCAACGAAATCGAAGGTTGTCTCTCCCCGGTACATGCGTGAAAGGACGTTCACGATGTCACCTCTGCGCGTTCCGCAACCTCGGTCCGGTCGACCTTGCCCATTGCACGTTCGATCGAGAACACTCCGCGGTCGCTCAACGGCCCTCTGCCCATGAGAAATGCGGCTGGTCGTGTGAAGAAGTATGCGACCACGACATCGACGATCGTTGCGATCCCAAGCGTCAGAGCGAATCCCTTCACCTGTCCCACTGCGAGCATGAAGAGCAGAATCGCTGCAAGGAAGGTCACCGTGTCTCCGGTCAAGATCGTCTTGTAGGCACCTTTGAACGCATGCGAGATCGACGGACGCAGCGCTCGACCTTGTCTGTACTCCTCCTTGATCCGCTCGAAGTACACGATGTACGAGTCGAGCGTTATTCCGATCGAAACGATCACACCCGTCACTCCGGCGAGAGTCAGCGTCGTGCCCTGGGTCTGCCCGAGGAGGATGATGGTCCCAACGAGGAACGACCCGAACACCGTAAGTCCGACGATCGTGATGACACCGAGGGACCGGTAGTAGAGGAGCATGTAGGCAGCGACGAGGAGCAATCCTGCAAGGCCTGCAAACAGGCCTGCCTTGAGGCTGTCTGCGCCGAGCGTTGCCGAAACCGATTCGACGCGTTCGCGTTCGAACGTCGTGGGCAGAGCACCGTATCTCAGGATCGCAGCAAGATCCCGCGCATCCCGTTCGGCGTTTTCGCCGATTCCAACGGTGATGATGACCGCGTCAGGGTCAAGACCCTCGTTGGGTGAGACCTCCGGTGCCACCGCAGGGGCCGACGACACCACTCCGTCGACAACAATGGCGAGCTGCCTCCGTGGACTACCCACCGGATAAGACGCCAGATACGCCGTCGACTCCCTGAATTTCTCTCCACCCTCATCCGTGAAGACAGGGATCACGACCCATTCGCCACTGAGACCGGACGAAGTGAACCGGGCCCGGGCATCGACGATGTCTGCACCGGTGGGAAACTCGACGATCTCTTCGCTCTGTAACTTGACGGGGATACCACCGACTTCGTACACGATCGGCCTGTCATCGGCCTCGAGGTACGAGCGGAACGCGATGTCATCGACCATTGAGATTCCGGTCGTGCGGTTCACCTCATTGAGAACCTTGAGTACCGGATTCGCTGACGTGTCTCCTTCCGGTCTCGTGGCGGCAGGGTCGATCAGAGCAGGTGAAGCGGGATACTCCCCAAGTACGGGCCTGAAGGACAGTTCCCCTGTGGTGCCGACGGCCTCGAGTGCCCTCTCCCTGTCCTCCACCCCGGGAAGCTGAACAACGATCGCACGATCTCCCACGACGGCGACCTCTGGCTCCTGCACGCCACCAAGGTTCTCAACGCGCCGCCGCATGATGTCGGCCGCAGCATCGAGCGTGGCCGGGTCGGATCCCTCAGGTGCCACGAGTGTTATGGCGAATCCGCCCTGAAGGTCAAGACCGAGTTTCGGTTCCCACCCAACCGCGAGCATCGTGGCGAGGGAACCCCAGCCAATCGCGACAGTGACGATGAGGGTGATCCATGCTTTCTTGCGATTCACTCTTCGCCGCCCCCGAGCCTCTCAGCTATGGCACGCTTGACAACTCGCATGTTCTGTCCACCGATGTCGATCGTGAACTCGTCGTCTTTCTCTGCAACGACGGTGCCGATGATTCCTCCGATGGTTCGAACCTCATCACCGACGCTGATGTCTGAGCGCATCCGATCCATCTTCTTGTGGCGACGTCGCTGGGGAAGGATGAGCAGGACGTAGAAGAGGCCACCCATGATCAGCAGAGGGAAGAGGAACGCGACGGCTGAACTTCCGCCAGAACTCTCCTGCGCGAACAGGACTCCTGTGTATATACCGAGTTGAATCAAGGCTCCGGCCTCCGTTGTGGATCTTTCTGTTCCGAAGGAACGGCCGAATGTTAGCTGTCGCCCTGACCAATTCCTTGTCGGCGGCGTCCAATGACATCATCAGCGAACGCCTCAAATGTTCCTGCAGCTATGTGGACCCTGATGTCCTCCATCAGCCTGTATGTGTATGCAAGGTTGTGAAGTGTCAGCAAACGGCTCGCGAGCAGCTCCCTCGTGATGATGAGATGACGTATATATCCACGTGAGTAACGACGACACGCAACACAGCTGCAATCCTCCTCGATTGGAGAACGATCATTCGCCCACTCCTTCCTGCGCATCGACAGATCGCCACCGCGTGTCAGTGCCTTGCCATGTCTCGCCAGCCTCGTTGGGAGCACGCAATCGAAGAGATCGATACCGCGGCCAACGGCGTCGAGAATCCCCTTGGTATCACCGAGACCCATGACGTACCTCACGGCGCCATCAGGTAGCACAGGCACAACGGCATCGATCGCGATCGCTCGATCAGCCTCGCCCTCACCGACCACGAGTCCGCCGATGCCAAAGCCGGGAAACCCGATGTCCGCGGTCTCGGCTGCGGAGACTTCGCGCAGATCCCTCTCTGCCCCTCCCTGGACGATGCCGAACAGTGCTCGGTCACTGCGCTGCTTGGCTGCCTTGGATCGTTCAGCCCAGCGCAATGTTCTATGCATTGCACCCGTGGTTGCCTCCCGTGATGCGGGGAGGTTGACAGGAACATCGAGAACCATTGCAATATCAGCCCCGAGAGCCTCCTGGACCTCGACAGAGCGCTCAGGGCTGAGAACCACTCTCGAGCCGTCATAGCTTGAACGGAAGATCAGCTCATCCTCGGTGATCTTCGGATCGAGGGAGAGGACCTGGTAGCCGCCGGAATCCGTGAGGATCGGTTTGTCCCACGCCATGAATCCGTGCAGTTCGCCGAGCCCGGACACAACGTCCTGACCCGGTCGCAGCATGAGGTGGTAGGTGTTGGCGAGGAGGATCTGCGCCCCGAGCCCTTCGAGATCATCCGTATCGAGAGTCTTGACTGTTCCTCTCGTTCCCACAGCCATGAAGTTCGGGGTTTCGATCTCTCCGTGAGGTGTGGACATCACTCCGGATCGCGCAGCACCGTCCGTCGCCGACAGGTGCCATGAAACCGGTTCGGTCATCTGTCCACCTCGATGTACATGGCGTCACCGAACGACAGGAACCTGAACCCTGTTTCAAGTGCGTGTTCATAGACACCACGCCATCGGTCACCGAGCATCGCCGCGATCATCACGATGAGTGTGGTCCGTGGAGCATGGAAATTGGTGAGGACGGCGTCGACCACCGAAAAATCATAACCGGGTGTGATGAAGAGATCCGTCTCCGCGTCGAACGTTCCGATACTTCCTTCGCCGGTCGCCGCGGACTCGAGCGTGCGCACAACGGTCGTCCCCACAGCAATCACCGAGCCACCGTCGGATCTGGTCCGGTCGACAGCGGCAACAGCGGCTTCACCGACGATCGCGCGCTCGGAGTGGATCGCATGATCCTCGACGAGCCCACCTCCCATCGGCCTGAACGTGTCCAGGCCAACTTCGAGCTCGACCTCAGCGATTCTCACTCCCTTGTGGCGCAGCCTCTCGACGACCTCATCCGTGAAATGGAGAGCGGCGGTTGGGGCCGCGGATGATCCGATTCTCGTGGCGAACATCGTCTGGTATCGCTCCGGCGAGTCGAGCGAACCGTGGAAGTAGGGCGGCAGCGGTACCTCCCCTGCCTGAGCAATGGCATCCTCGATGTCCCCC
>JAZFUH010000312.1:0-4567 GCA_036447125.1 Acidimicrobiia bacterium
GATTGAGTTTGCGATGTCCTTGAGGACCGTTGTCTTTCCCGCCTTGGCAGGTGACACGATCAGCCCGCGCGTTCCCTTACCGATCGGAGCGATGAGGTCGATTATCCGAGCCATCATCAGGTCGGGGAACCCATCCACCTCGAGACGGAGGCGCTCATCGGGGAACAGGGGTGTCAGTTTCGAGAACTTGCGTCGTTCCTTGGCTTCATCCGGCTCGATTCCGTTGACCTTGACGGGGCGCACAAGGGCAGGGAATTTCTCCTGCGCACGGGCAGGCCGGATCGGACCTTCGACGATGTCGCCCTTGCGCAGATGGTTCTTGCGAACGATGTTCGCCGCAACGTACACGTCGTTCTCGCCGGGCAGGTAGCCGTTGACGCGAAGGAAGCCGTAGCCCTCGGGGAGGATGTCGAGGATTCCTTCTCGAACCTCGAGAGTTGACTCGTCGATCGGTTCGCGGTTTCGATTGCGATTCCGGTTGCGATTCCGGTTCCGGTTCCGACCGCCCTGGCGATCGTCCCGGGAACCATCGCGACTCTGGAATCCGTCGCTGCGGTCACCGTCGGTGCCCTCTTTTGGCTCCGAAGACACGGCAACCGGCGCTTCATCAGGCAGTGTCGACGGATCGAACTTCTCAGAGTCGATGATCGCATCGATCAGCTTCGACTTCTGGAGTCCGTCGTGTTCAACATCCACTGATGTTGCAAGGTCGCGTAATGCCGGGAGCTTGAACTCCTGGAGTTTGGCCCTAGGTGTACTCATCTCGTGAGTGCCCCTTTCGAGATGGAGGTTCATATGGCGCAATGGCCTCGAACACAGCGTCATGAGGCTCGAAGCGTCAAACCGCTGGGGATACCCCACTACGCGAACCTCGAATTGGTTGCCTGGCAGGGAGTGACGACAGTATAGGTAACGACAACCGATAAGTGCAACGTTTCGGCGCAGACGCTCGATCGCGAGACACGGAGCCGGTTGCGCCGGGTACGCGAGAACCACCGCAAGATCAGCCCCGCAACGCTCGCGGGCTCGCACTCCCCCCTAACCGTCCTCCTGAGACTCGCCCCGCAACGCTCGCGAGCTCGCACTCCCCCCCAACTCGTCTTGCTCGTTCGTCCCCCCTGAAGGGGGGACGTGTTCGGTGAGGTCGAGAGCTTCGATCTTGTCTCCCCTGCTCAGGATCTTCGTTGAGCTCTTCTTGATGTCCTCGATGTCCCGTGCCGCCTGATCAAAGTGTCTGTCGAGGCTCGTCACCCGGGTATTCAACCGCCCGATGTCCACAAGGAGGGTGCCCACTTCGCTCTGGATGACCGATGCCTGTTTCCGCATCTCCACATCACGCAGGATCGCACGCACCGTGGTCAGGGTTGCCATGAGAGTCGTTGGTGAAACGAGGTAGACCTTGCGTTTGTGGCTCTCAGCGATCACCGAGGGGTGATGTGCATGGAGCTCCCCGTACACGGCTTCGGACGGGATGAACATGAGCGCGTTCTCCGCCGTTGATGTGTCATCGTCGATCGCCTGGCCAACATACTTCTCCGCGATGTCCCTGATGTGCTTCTTGGTGTCGTTCGCCAACCGCTTGCCGGCCTTGTCGCGATCGATCTGGTTGTCTGCCGCGAGCATCTCCTGGTAGGCCTTGAGCGGAAACTTCGCATCAACCGAGATGGGTCCCGGAGGATCAGGAAGCTTGATGAGACAATCGACCTGCTTGCCGTTGAGAAGCGGGGCCTGCATCTGGTAGGCGAACGATGGAAGCATGCTCTCAACGATGTCTGCCAGCTGAATCTCACCAAATGCTCCTCGGGCAGGGTTGTCGTCGAGGACGTGCTGGAGGCTCACAACCTGCTCGGAGAGCGCCTTGATGTTGTCCTGGGCCTTGTCGATCGTCTCGAGACGTTCCTTCAGACCGGCCAGGGACTCAGCGGTCTCCTTGGAGGAGGAAGCCAGATTCTTGTTCATCTCGGCTTCGACCTTCGCCAATCGCTCGCTGAGGGTTTGGCTGAGGTTTGCCTGGGACTTGCTGACGGTGTCCGTGACGGCTTTCACGGATTCGATCTGCTGCTTGGAGACGGTGTCAACCTTGCCGACCAGTACCTGTTGGGCCGCCATCATGTCCACCATGCGTTGCTCGATCTGCCCGAACTGGTTCAGGCGGAGATCATCGCTCGGATCTTTGCCACTTCTCTGGGCACGGATGACAACCACCGCAAGGACGACCACGGCAACGACAAGAACAACGAGCAGAGCTTCGATCACGTTGGATTCCTCTGGGGTTCGCTACTGAACAGCACAATAGATGCAGGGGGTGACACAACAGGTGTTACACATGCCGTATCACGAGACACGACCCTGGCGATTCGTGATACGTCCTACCCGAGACCCACGGCCTCGATCACCGAGTCCAGGGTCGCTGGCACGGATCGAGGCAATTCGAGTCCCGCCACAGCAGTGTCCGGATCCTTCAGGCCGTGGCCCGTGACCGTGCAAACGACGGGTCCTTCGGGCAGTTCGTCCTTGTACTTGAGGATGCCTGCAACGCCGGCTGCAGATGCAGGCTCACAGAACACACCGACCTTCTCCGACAGCATGCGGTAGGCAGCGAGGATCTCATCATCGGTCACGGCTTCGATCCGCCCACCGGATTCATCCCTGGCTGCGATCGCACCATCCCACGAAGCCGGGTTGCCTATTCGGATCGCCGTAGCAATCGTTTCGGGTTCGTCGAATACCTCACCGAACACGATCGGGGCTGCTCCTGCTGCCTGGAAGCCCCACATCACCGGCGTGGTCCCGACCTCGGTGTAGCCCTTCCAGTATGCGGTGATGTTCCCTGCGTTGCCGACAGGCAGGACATGGGTTGCAGGCGCCGCGCCGAGATCCGCAATGACCTCGAAGGCCGCGGTCTTCTGCGCCTCGATGCGATATGGGTTCACAGAGTTGACGAGTGCAACGTCGTTCTCATCGGTGAGGTCACGCACGATCCGAAGAGCGTCGTCGAAGTTCCCGTCGATCGGGACGATCCGTGCACCATGGGCTACCGCCTGGGCGAGTTTGCCTGCAGCGATCTTTCCTGCCGGGAGAACAACGATGCACTCGATCCCCGCCAGAGCTGCATAGGCGGCCGCGGAGGCAGAGGTGTTCCCCGTCGAGGCACACGCAACTGCTTGTGCCCCGGCCTCGATCGCTTTGGACACCGCAAGCGTCATCCCACGGTCCTTGAAAGAACCCGTCGGGTTCATGCCTTCGAATTTCAGGTACACATCACGCTCAACGATGCTCGAGATGTGCGGCGCAGGTATCAGCGGTGTCCCGCCCTCGAGCAGCGTGAGGACCGGTGTGTCATCAGTGACGGGGAGGCGGTCCCGATGCTCTTCGATAACCCCTCGCCAGGTCATCGGCCTTCACCCAGGACGCGGATCACCGAGCCGACGTCGATCACTTCGTCGATTGCGCGCAGCGAGCTCAGGGCTTCTCGCTGGGCACGCTCGGCCGCCGGATGGGTGACAACGATCAACGAAGCTTCCGTTTCTCCGCCCTCCTGCCATACCGATCTGATCGAAACACCTGCATCTCCGAATCCGGTGGCGATCTTCGCCAGAACACCAGGTTTGTCGTCCACGAGAAGTCGTACATACCACTCCGTGCTGATGTCGTTGAAGTCGATGATCTCGCCCGGTGAGAACCTGATACGTGGTGCCACCTGGGCACCTGCCAGGGTCTCTCTCGCGGCATCGATCATGTCCCCGAGAACGGCCGTTGCGGTCGGTTCGCCTCCGGCGCCGGGTCCAGCGAAGAGCAGAGAGTCGATGGCCGGCCCCTCGATGAAGATGGCGTTGGTTGCTCCTCTGATCGATGCAAGCGGATGCTCGAGCGGGATCATCGCCGGATGCACCCTTGCGTTGACACCTACATCAGTGCGTTCACAGACACCCACGAGCTTGATGGCGTACCCGAAGTCTGCCGCGAATCTGATGTCCACAGCTTCCACATCTTGGATGCCTTCGTAGTAGACATCGTCGATGCCGACCCAGGTACCGAAGGCGAGCGATGCGAGAATCGCCGCTTTCGCAGCAGCGTCCTTCCCGGAGACATCAGCGGTCGGGTCCGGTTCGGCGAATCCGAGTTCTTGGGCCTGCTCGAGTGCGTTGAGGTAGGTGGCTCCGTGCTCGCTCATCTGTGTGAGGATGTAATTCGTTGTCCCATTGATGATGCCGACCACGCGATCGATCTTCTCCCCAGCGAGCGTTTCGGAGAGGGGACGGATGATCGGGATTCCCCCACCGACGGCAGCTTCGAAGAGGAACGCCACCCCTGATCGCTCAGCTGCTGCTATGAGCTCGGGACCGCGCGCAGCGATGAGTTCCTTGTTCGCCGACACGACAGGCTTGCCGGCGTCGAGTGCTGCAAGGATGAGATCCCCGGCGGGATCGAGTCCACCCATCACTTCGACGACGAGTTCCACGGTTGGATCCTCGATGACCTCCATCAGCCGGTCGGTGAGGAGTCCCGCTGTTACAGGGAATGCGCGTTCCCGATCGAGATTTCGGACACCCACCCTGCGCACGTC